>JBJKTB010000125.1:0-7490 GCA_046703345.1 Ignavibacteriaceae bacterium | reverse complement strand
ATAAAATTCCCGATATCTGCCTGTTGGTTTCGCGGTAAATATACTGCTGCTCGAAATAGGTAGGCGTGCTGTCAGGCGCAATTCCGTAACCGGCATTATACCCGGACAAATAATACGGCACCTGCTGAACTACCGCGCCGTAATTCCATCTGTGTGCAGTGTTCATGTAGCCGACCAATCCTGATATATCGGTGAATCCGTTTCCTGATTGAATCTGCAGCGCGGTAGCTAAATTATAGTTCCCTAGCATATCGCTCCAGAACAAAGCAACGCTGCCGCCCAGATAAGTTCCGAATTGATCTACACCGGCTCCGAGCGAAGGCTGTCCTACACCTGTGATCATTAAAGTAGGATGATAATTTGTTACTTCATACAAAGTAGAATCGCCCGGCATACCGATATTGGGATTCTCCAGGTCATCAACAAAAAGAGGACTTTTTCTTTTCACGGGTGGAAGCAGAGCCGGATTGCCGGTTGCGAATTCCGGATTAGGTTTTCTTCCTTCAAGAATTTTAGTTGAGTCTATGGAATAAATTGCGTAGTCACCGTTTTCAAAAACGCTGTATACCATCTCATCGGCGTTCAAAGCTACGGACATAGCAGGGCTCAATGCCGTAATACCGCTAACTCCGCCGTAAAGATTTGTCAGCTGATCAATTTTACCGTTTGCAACATCAAGCCTATAAATATTATCTATTCCATTCTGATCGGAAATAAAATAAATGCTTTTACCGTCGGGTGACCACTGCGGATTTATATTCTTGCCGTTGTTAAAACCAGGCAGTTCCTTAATTGACCTGGTAAACGGATTCATTACTGCCAGCCTGTAGTTCCCGAATTTTAAATTTGATAGATGAGTTGAAAACTCATCAGTTACATAAACCAAGTTCTTTCCGTCGGGAGACCATGCCGGCTGTAGCTCGGCAAACGGATCGTGAGTAAGGCGGTGAAGACTGTCAGTTTTCAAATCGTACATAAAAAGGTCATTAAGGCCTCCGTCAAGTGCAGAGAAAGCTATATATCGTCCGTCGGGAGACCAAGCCGGATTGAAAATTTCTGCAAGCTTCGGGAATCTTATTTCACGCTTAATATCTCCGTTGCTCACATCCAGCAGCGAGAGTACAGGTCTGCCTTTTGAAATTGCAGAGAAGACAAACTGCTTACCGTCTGGCGACCAGGCGCCTGCGGAATTAATAAATTCCAAATTTTGAAGATGAGTGTTAAGTTCAGATTTAAAAACGTTTTTTTCTACTTTGCCTGTTTTTGCGTCTGCCAGAAAAAGATCTATAGAAAAAAGATCTTTCGAAGAAAAGAACATAACTTTCTTGCCGTCTGGGCTGAGAACCGGAGACACGTTGATATCTCCGCCCTCTTTTTTCTTAGAGATGAGTTCAGGTCCGTATTTATCCGGCTGTTCCGTTATTTTAGCGAGAGAATCATAAGCCGCGTGAAGCGCTTTATGCCAATCTTTAGAGAGCGAGTCGGCGGAAATATGAAAGACACTGTCAATGCCTCTCTTCATACTTCCCAAAGAAGCGGAGACACGCAGCAGCTCAACAATTTTTTTATCGCCGTACTTGCCTCCCATGTAAGCTAAAAGAGACTGGCCGTAGCGGTAAGGGAAGTATTTGGGATTTTCAAGATCGGAGATATCAGGTATTTTTTTCTTGGCGGCTTCACGCATCCACATGGCGGTATTAGGATCTTCAGGACCTATGGAAAAATATTCAGCCATGCCCTCAATAAACCAGAGTGGCATTTCTGAAGCGGCCGGAAGACCGTCTTTCCTCATATTTTTCTTCCCTGTTATATCGAATTGAAATGCGTGTACTAGCTCGTGCCCAATTACATGATTGGTCTCCTCTAGAGGACCGGCGAACGGAAGAACAATTCGTCTTTCCACCGGTTCGGTAAAACCGCCTGTTCCCTGACCGATCATACCTTGAGTTACGTTAGTTTCGGAAAACTGCTGGAAACCGTCGTACAAAATAAGCGCCTGCGGTCCGTCAAGAGTATCATCCATTAAAATTGAATGACGGGCATACCACCTTTCCGCCATCTCTGCCGCATATTTTACAGCGTCTTTTTCTTCATGGTAATAGTAAATTTTAAAATGTTTTGTGTGAAGTATCTTAAAATTAAAATCGTTGTAATTTACTTTGTTTCGCCCGAAATACTGTGCATCCGCGGTGCTTATAAAAATAACAGAAAGCAGAGCGGAAATAACAATAAACGATCCGAACCATTTATTCGATATTTTAAACATCTTTATGAGTCCGTGTTTAAATGTGATTTTTAAGAATGAAATAACAAGTTTTCCCGCAGACGATATCCGAACTGAGCCCCATTTTTGATTTTAAGAGAATTATTAATCTTATCATCTACCGGAATCCCAGAAATTAATGCAGATCTTTCGCCGCTGTTTCTATAATTAACGTCAAATGATCCTTTGAAATTGATATTGCATAATTTATCTTCATGTTAAAAGTAATTCTGCGGGTGATAACTTACCATTATACCTATCACATGATGATAGTTATCACCAGCCAAGGTAAAGAAGTGCATAAAATTTTACATGATTTTATTCAAACTATTGTATTTGACTGACGAGGTAGCGAAAAAGTTTAAGCTTATTCTGTGATTTGAAATACTATTAAGTAAAGTTAAATGTTAATTGATTTTTTTATATTTTTAACTAGTAACTTTTCCTCAGTCGGATTCTTGCCGGTATTAAATAATAACTGGCTTATTTAATGAACAAACTTAGGAGATCAAGGTATAAGATGGAACGATTAAAGGAGTCATTGGAAAACCTGCATAAGGAATTGAAGAATGCGGATTCGGTTGATGAAAAATCTAGGGAGATTTTATACAAACTTATGGATGATATCCGGTCACTGCTTGAACGTAGTGAGGATGTAACGTCGGAGGAGCACAATAACATTCTCAATGAACTAAAAACTTCCGCGGGTAAGTTTGAAATTAGTCATCCCGAACTTTACGGGGCGTTAAAAATTGTTATCAACAGTTTCAGTAATATTGGTGTCTAATGCGTTTCGGCGAGTAAGTAAGCAACTCAACCTTTAAAAACAATGCGGCTGCCAGCCTTAAAGATTATTTTAAGATTATACTAAAAGGAACTGCGATGAAAAAAACAACATCGGAGACTAGAAAATACCGCTCCGATATGAATGACAAAATATTAAATTCCGGATTCCGGGATTTCAATAAATTTTTTGCCTTAGACAATAAAGCCTATATTAATGGTGCGCTGCCTGCCAAAACTAAGGAGCTTATGGGATTGGCAGCATCAATGGTACTAAGGTGCAACGACTGCATTTTTTATCATATCGACAGATCTATTCAGGAAGGCGCTACAAAAGAAGAACTTTATGAAACTTTTAACGTCGCTCTTATTGTGGGAGGCTCAATAGTTATTCCGCACCTAAGGTATGCGTTTGAAATTGCTGAAGAAATAATGGAGGAAGCGAAAGCAGAATAAGATGAGCCGTAAATTAGTTATTCCCGGGACCGTTGTTTCTCTGGACGAGCGGGAAAGAGTTCTTAAAAATCACATTATAGAAATTGAAGACGGGGCAATCGTATCAATAAAAAAGTTTTCATCTAAAGAAGCCGAGCGTTTCGACGGAGAAATAATTTATGCCGAACATTTGACTGTTATACCCGGATTTGTTCAAACGCATATACACTTGTGCCAGTCTCTGTTTCGCGGATTAGCGGATGATCTTCAGCTTCTAGACTGGCTTCAGCTGAGAATATTTCCTTACGAGAACGCCCATAACAAGAAATCGCTGAGAGCATCTGTGAGGTTGGGAATAAACGAGCTTCTGCGCGGAGGCACAACGGCAATTCTTGATTTGGGAACTCTCAGGCATCAGGAAGTAATTTTTGAAGAGCTGATCTCTTCAGGTATAAGAGCAATAGCTGGAAAATGCATGATGGATGAGAACGAATTATTCCCTGCATTTAAATCTACTACTGCGGATGAAATACTGTACACTCGTGAGCTTGCCGAAACATTCCATAATAGCGAAGGCGGCAGAATTAAATACGGTTTCGCGCCGCGTTTTGCTTTGTCCAGTTCCGCGGAATTGATGCGTACCGCAAAAGAAATGATGGGCGATTTTAATGGAAGCTTATTTCATACTCATTCTTCGGAGAATAAAAAAGAATGCGAAGAGATTCAAAAAAAATTCAATCTGGACAATGTTGAGTATTTCGAATCTCTTGATCTTCTCGGAGAACAAACAGTACTGGCGCATTCTATACACTTGAACGAGAAAGAGATAGGATATTTAAAGAAAAGCGGTGCTAGGGTATCGCACTGTCCTTCATCAAATCTGAAACTCGGTTCCGGTATTGCGAACATTCCGGGATATCTTAAAGAAGGCATTTCGATCTCCCTCGGTGCCGACGGTGCTCCATGCAATAATAATTTAAGCGCCTTCACCGAAATGCGGCTGGCGTCGCTTATACAAAAACCGATTCACGGTCCCACGGCAATGGATGCAAAGACAGTACTAAGACTTGCAACAATTGAGGGCGCAAAGGCTCTTCATTTAGATAAAGAAATCGGCAGCATTGAAACCGGAAAAAAGGCTGACCTTGTTTTTCTAAATCTGGATACTCCTTATCATTCTATATCAGATCTAAATGATAATGTTTATTCTAATATAGTTTATTCCGCTTCGGCGGCTGACGTAACGCATGTAATGGTAAACGGCGAGTGGAAAGTAAGGGACGGCCGGTCTCTTATTTATGATGACCGGGAATTGATAGAAACCGGCCGAAGTGAATTGAAGAAACTTCTCGAAAAAATTTAGCGGAAAAATTAGTTTATACCCCTTAAATTCGATCGGACATTTATGCATTTTATTGGTTACATAGGGCTGACCGCCCTTGCGGCGGGCTGGATACCGCAAACTTTTCAAACCATTAAGGAAAAAGACTGCAAGGCGAATATGCAGTTTCTTATATTAAGTTTTATAGGAAGTTTTGCCTTAATGCTCTACGCAGTTTTTCTGGGCGATGCAATCTTTTCTTTGCTGAACGGTATGACTTCACTTGGAGCTATTATTAACCTTTATTATAAATTTAAAGCGGCAGGCAGAAAGATATGAAGACAGTGGTATTTGCCTCGAGGAACAGAGGTAAGATTATTGAAGTGAGTGAAATACTGGGAAAAGCAGACATTAAAGTGGTATCTTTGCTCGGCCTGGATTATATTCCTGAAATTATTGAAAGCGGCTCCACCTTCCAAGAAAACGCAAAAATAAAGGCACAGGCAATTTTTAACGAACTGAAAATTCCGGTAATCGCGGATGATTCCGGCTTAGCGGTTGAACAGCTTGGCGGCAGGCCGGGTGTTTATTCGGCAAGGTACGCCGGAGAAAAAGCTACCGATAAAGAAAATAACCAAAAACTAATTAATGAACTAATGAACTTCCCTGAGCCGCATCACGCAAAATTTATTTGTAATGCCGTTTATTTGAATGGCAGAAATTTTGCCGTGGCTACTGGCGAAATTGCCGGCGTAATAATTCTTTCTCCGCGAGGAAACAGCGGATTCGGATACGATCCGCTTTTTATTCCCGACGGATACGACGTGACAATGGCGGAATTGAGCAGCGAAGTAAAGAATAAAATTAGTCATCGGTTTATTGCGTTCGATAAACTCAAGGAATTAATAAATTAAAACGGAGTTATTATGAGATCGAAGCTTTTAGGTGTTATAGCTTTAGTGATTTTTGCCTTAATGTTCAGTGCCTGCAAGAGCAACAGCACAACGGCTCCTGCAACTCCAAGCTCTAGTTCAAACTATTATCCGAACAGCGACGGCAGCAGCTACAAATACGATGTTACCAGAACGGATTCTTCGGGAAATCAAACCTCCGGAACGAGAACAACTAACTACAGCGGTACTACTGTGCTGGGAGGAACTACTTACCAAAATGAAATCGACACACTGACCTTCGGAGGATTTTCACAAGTATTCACATCTTTGTTTTTAAAAAACGATACCGGCGTAATGTTTGCGCTCGATACAACCGGACTGTCCAGTTCGATTCCCGACTCGCTGCTTTCTTATCACACATTTGACGCATCGCTTAAAGTCTTGTCGTTTCCGTTTCAGGACGGCGGGTCGTGGCCGGTGTTTAATATGCGATTAAAATTCGGGTCTCTTTCAATAAATCTGGTAACCGTTACGGCCTATTATATGGGGACCGAACCGGTGACTTTAAATCTTAATTCCGGCACGGTAACAAACACTGCTGCTAAAATTAAGTATGATTTAAAACTGAGCATACCTAATCTTAACAATCCTCTTGCGGCGCCGGCAGTAAGCGATTATATAGCTTATGCGTGGCTGGTTCAAAATATCGGCGTGGTAAAATGGGAAGGTAACGGAGCTATTACCGGCGCGTTTACCGGCAGCGGCATAAGTTTTTCGGATACTACCTCTACTGTTACGCAGAGCCTGGTTTCATACAGCATAAAATAAAAAAAGGTTTACGGGCATAAGGGATGTTTAAAGAAAATTCCTTATGCCTCAAAACCGTTGCTCTTACTTTGTAGCGATAATAACCTGTACTATCCCCAAAGTTAAATTGTATCTGTCAACCTTCGAAAAGCCGGAGTTCTTCAGCAATTCGGGTAAATTTATTTTCTCGTCGAATTCTTCCACGGAACGCGGAAGATATTTGTAGGCCTGCATGTCGCCGGAGATGATTCCTCCTACTATAGGTAGGATCTTCTTAAAATAAAATTTGTAGAGAAATTTGAAGAAGGGGTTTGATGGCATTCTGAACTCAAGCACCGTAGCTTTTCCGTTTTTAGCTAGCACCCGGTAAAATTGGTTAAATCCTTCCTGAATATTGTAGAAATTTCTTACTCCGAAAGCCACTGTTATATTTGTTACCGAATCATCTTTAATTGGAATTTTTTCGGCAACCATCTGAATATTTTTCCCGATAATCCAGCTGCTCTTTAAATTAAAAAGCTTAAGCATATTGTGCGAGAAATCCGCACCGAATATTTTATTTACGCCGGCCTTTCTGGCAGCTATAGCAAAATCACCGGTACCGCAGGCAATATCCAGAAGAACCGTTTGCCCGCTTACGCCGGTCAACTTTAAGGCCTTCTTTCTCCAGTAAAAATCGGTACCGAAACTTAATAGATGGTTAAGAAAGTCGTAGCGGAATGCTATAGAATCGAAAATCTTCTTTACTTGTTTTTTCTTATCGTCCATTTTCTCTGCTTAGTTAAATGCCGGTTTCAGACGCCAGTTTGCACCCGAACCAACATGTTCAAAATTTTCCGTACTGAAACTTTTCCAGTCCCTGAATCGATCTCCACCAATTAAAAATATACCTTCCCGTCCACATCGCGAACATCATAAATACCAGTCCGCCCACTAAATCTATAACATAGTGATACCAAAGGTAAACGGTTGCGAAGATAAGGAGCGT
>JBJKTB010000124.1:0-6609 GCA_046703345.1 Ignavibacteriaceae bacterium | reverse complement strand
CTTGTTACGCCGGCCGACAAAGCCAGCGAACCGACTACAACGCCCTCCGCCGAAGTAAAAAAATGCAGAACGAGCGCGGTTAAACTCATAGCGGATAATCTTACTACCGTGCCGTAAGCAACGCGTTTCGTCAAATTATTCCTTATAAGTATGCCCTGATAAAATCTTCTGTAACCGATTGCGCCCGGCCAGGGCAGCAGCAATATTATTGCTGTGTGGGTAAGCTGCGCTACGCGTAGCGGCAATTCAACAAGATTTACGGTTATGTAGTAAAATACGGACGGCACGGCAAGCAGAAGCATTAGCGCGGTAACAATAGTATTAAGCGTGTAAGTAAAATTTCTTAGTTTGATAAACGACTGTTTGTCTTTTACCAGCGCGGTAGACGCGCTCATCAGAAGTATAACCGGCGATTCGATTATCATCGCGAAAGAAAATGCTACTCCGTAAGCCGCCAGATTATATTCGGGCGAAATCATTCTTGCTATAATCGCCGAAAGAAACGGGCCTTCAAACGACATCATCAGCCAGGTAGCGGAAAGCGGAACCCAAAATCGGAAGATTTTTCCGAACGATAAATTCTCGGTTGAGTAGGTCATCTAGTTTACGGCAATAGAATTAGATAAAAAAATTTTGAGCTAATGTCCGGTAAAAGCGGCGCCCCTTTCCGGCCGCGAAAAATATCAAAGAATAAAATAATAAAAATAAGGGATTAAACTAATCTTTCACCGCGGCAAATTCACCGGCGCTGATTACCGTTGCAATGAAATTTTGACTTTAGTAATTAAACCTCATTTAATTATCTTTAAGCCTAAAAATTTTCACATTTATCAGAGAGGAAATCATCTTGAAGAAATTCATTCCCGCAGTAATCGGACTCGTCATGATTCCGCTGGCAGTATTTGCGCAGGCTGACTCTACTTTTATTATTCCCGCCAACGCCGATACGGTTACTACGCCAAGCGGCTTAAAATATATTGTCGTTTCAAAAGGCAGCGGAGTACAGGCCGAAAACGGAAAAGAAGTGGCGGTAAATTATGCCGGTTATCTCGAGAACGGAACGGAATTCGATAATTCGTATAAGAGAGGAAAGCCTATTAAATTTATTCTGGGTTCCGGGAAAGTGATAAAAGGCTGGGATGAAGGCATAGCTTTAATGCATGTCGGGGATAAATTCAGGCTCATCATTCCGCCGCAGTTAGGCTACGGAAGCCGAGGCGCGGGCAGTACTATTCCGCCGAACTCAACGCTTATATTCGATACGCAGCTGATGGACGTGAGCGCGCCGCTCTATTCAATCGCCGATTCTCTTCTTATGACTATATTCGAGAAGGGGATCGATTCGGCCGCCGTGCAGTACCATACTTTATTCGCAACGCAGAGAGACAAGTACGATTTTGATGAGGATCAGCTGAACGGGCTGGGATTCAGATTCCTTCAGAACGGAATGTATAAGAACGCGATCGGCGTGCTGAAGCTGAATGCGGAAACATATCCTGATTCATACATGGTTTTCGATCTTCTCGGCGAAGCGTACATGCTTGACGGACAGAAAGATCTTGCGGTGCAAAACTTCGAGAAGTCTTTGTCGCTTAATTCGCAGAACACTCACGCGCAGGATATGCTGAAAAAATTAAAAGGGAAGTAATTATAAGAAAGGCCGGTAAGTTAACTGCCGGCCTTATTCTTATATTATGAAATTACAATTAAGAAAAATTATTTCTCAAAGAATATTTTGGCTATTGTATCAGGGGCTGCCAAATGTTCGCCGGTATTGGAAAGAACTATATATGAGAAATGCAGAGCCGGAATACGGAATATCAAGTTTCTAAATCCGTCGAGCGCTCCTGTATGGTAAAGATATTTAATCCCTTTCAGTCTTCCTTCTTTAAAATTTCCTATCATCCATCCGAATCCGTAATCAATCGTGCTTCCGTCATTTAATTTCTGCCTTGTAAACGCTTCCGCGAGAGTGGACTTGCGCACCAGCCTGCCTGTATAAAGCGCCTGATCCCATTTGTATAGATCCGACGTATTGGAATAAATTCCTCCCGCGCCGGTAGTAAACTGATTGTAATCGTCCGCTTTATATTGTCCCGTGCTGTCTTTGGAATAACCGGCTGCCCTGTGCGGGATCGATTTGACAGTAGGGGTAACCACAAGCGTATTTTTCATGTGAAGCCTGTCGAAGATATTCTTCTTTAAAAATTCCGCGAACGGCATACCCGATATTTTTGAAACTATCATTGATAAAATAACGTAGCCTGAATTTGAATACTGGTACCTGGAGCCCGGCGGAAAGTTCAGACTGTCCTGTTTTAACAGCAGATTCCAGACGTCGCCGTTGGTAATTCCTTTAAAGTCGTGGCTGTAGCCGAGCAGAGAATAATAATCGGGAAGACCGGAAGTATGCGTCATCAGGCTGCGTATTGTAATGTCTTTACCGTAAGAAGGAAAGCCGGGAAGTATTTTGTATACTTTATCGTCAAAGCGGAGGAGCCCGCGGTCGTGAAGAATCATCACCGCCATCGTCGTGAATTCTTTCGACACCGAAGCAAGATAAAAATCGGTATGAGAATTAATAGGGATCTTTTTATTAAGATCGGCCGATCCGAAGCCTTTGTGAAATATCTTTCGCCCATTATATATTACCATTACAGCAAATCCGGGTGAATCTTTATCAGTCCTGGATTCGGCCAGAGAATCGATTTTTAACGAAGCGTTTTTAATCGCGTTTCCGCCGAGGCGCAGACCGGTTTGGGGGAAAATCGGCGCGGAAGAAAAAAACATGAGTAAAAGGGAAATGATAACTGTTGTTTTCCTTTTCATCCCGAATCCTTTCGTTAGTTATTATCAAAGATTCAATTTTAATTATTAAAATAATTAATTTAAGCCAAGATTCCGCCGGAAAGACTTTTGCGGCCTCTTGCCGCGATTTTCGGGCAAAATGAGATTAAGTAAGAATTTAAGCAGGAAAATGATTATATTTTTACCCGAAAAATTTGATTAGGTGTCGGATTTAACCTTCCCTAATGATGTTAAATAAAATGTTTCAATTCCGAATATTTGAGAAAGAATATTTTTAGTATTTTAAGTGTTCTTTAAAAACAGATAAGGTATCCGGAGATTGAATTTTCAAATTACAGTGAAAGATAAAGAGAAGTAACGAATTGGTTAACAAACTCCTAAAAATCGTCAAGGAAAAACTCGGAATAATCGGAAAAACTCAGAAGCCCGCTCCGGAGCAAAAGCAGAACGGAACAACTTGGGAAGACAGGAAAGCCGAGTTGATGGAATCGGCGCGGAATAAAAGCAACAGAAAGCCGGTAAGAAAAGACGGCAGGCCTCATCGCGATAATTCTAAAAACAGCAGTTCTCAAAAAGAGCATAAGCCGGCGCAAAAGAGACCGTATACGCAGAAAAAATCCGAACCTCAGAAGCCTCCGTATGCGCAGAAAAAATCCGAACCGCAACAGCCGCAGCACAAACCGGCACCGCAAAACGAAGATCAAAACAAGCCGAAAAGAAAAAGACCGCCTAGAAGAAGGGGCGCTAAGAAAACCGTCCGGCCCGAGAACGTTCAGGCTGATACAGCGGCGGAAAAACCTCAGGCCCAGCCCGCTGAACAAAAGAAGCCCGAGCACGATTGGGATATCTCGAAATTTCAGGTTCCCGAGCTGGAAGGAAAACTCAGATTCCACGATCTGAAACTCCCTGTCGAATTAATGCATGCAATCGCCGATCTCGGATTTCAATACTGCACGCCTATTCAGCAGGAAATTCTTCAGGCAACTTTATCGGGAAAGGACGCGACCGGAAGAGCGCAGACCGGAACAGGTAAGACAGCGGCGTTCCTGATAACCATAATAACTAAATATTTGCAGAAGCCGCCTCAGGGCAGCAGAAGACCCGGCGCTCCGCGCGCGCTTATACTTGCTCCCACTAGAGAACTTGTAATACAAATTGCGGACGACGCTAAAAAACTCTTAAAGTATACGAACATTAACGTGGTCGAAATATACGGCGGCATGGATTACAACAAGCAGCAGCGCAGATTAAGATCGCATCCTGTGGATATAATGGTTGCAACTCCGGGCAGACTTCTCGATTTCCAGGGCAAGAGGGATGTATTTCTTAAAACTGTCGACGTGCTTGTAATTGACGAGGCCGACCGTATGCTTGATATGGGTTTCATACCGGACGTCAAAAAAATTGTCCTCAGCACTCCGCCGAAAGCCAGGCGGCAGACATTATTCTTCAGCGCTACGCTAAGTTCGGACGTGCTTAGGCTTGCGTCTCAATGGACTAACGAAGCGGTAAGCGTTGAGATTGAGCCCGAACAGGTAGCGGTTGATACGGTTAAACAGATTGTTTACATAGTAACCACCGAAGAAAAGTTCAGACTCCTTTTCAACTTGATCAATCAGGAACATCTGGAGCGCGTAATTGTTTTTGCTAACCGGCGGGACGAAACGCGAACGCTTGAAGAGAAACTTAGACAGAAGCAGGTAAGCTGTGAAGTTCTTTCGGGCGACGTCGATCAGAAAAAAAGAATAAGGACGCTCAATGATTTTAAAGCCGGTAAGATAAAGGTTCTTGTGGCTACAGACGTTGCCGGACGGGGGATTCATATTGAAGGCGTTAGCCATGTAGTTAATTACACGTTGCCCGAGGATCCGGAAGATTACGTGCACAGAATCGGTAGAACCGGCCGCGCCGGCGCCACCGGAATATCAATAAGCTTTGCTTCGGAAGACGATTCTTTCCAGATACCGGCGATCGAAAAATTTATAGGCAATAAGCTCGAGTGTGTTTATCCCGATGAGAAGCTTTTAAAGATGCCCGATTAATTCATTAATAATTAAAGACGGTGCTTACATGAAAAAATCTTTCATGATGATTTTGACAGTTCCGTTCTTACTTTTCCCGGGCCTGCTTAAGGCCCAGCATATCTCGGCAAAAGACAGTACCGCAATAGTAAATACTCTCGATAAACAGAGAGAATGCTGGAATAAAGGCGATCTAGAATGCTATATGCAGGGCTACTGGAAATCGGACGATCTCCGGTTTATTGGCAAAAGCGGGATTACTTACGGCTGGGAAAGAACTCTAAAGATTTATAAGAAAGCTTATCCCGATAAGGAAGCTATGGGGAAATTAATTTTTCATGTCATTTCGCTAGACCGTCTAAGCAGTACTTCTGCCTACATGATCGGCAGCTGGGAACTCAAGCGGAAAAAGGATAATCCTTCGGGTTATTTTACGCTACTATGGGAAAAGAAGAACGGTAAATGGGTAATCACCGCAGATCATTCTTCGTAATTGATTAACAAGTATATAGAAGCTACGGCTGAATGTACTTGGAGTAAGCTCTCGGGCCCCAGAACTGATAACCTTTTCCCTCAAGCCGAGTGCCGCTGAGCATCCCTTCGATGAATCCGTTCTTATCCACAAGAAGAGTGTGCCACATTAAATTCTGCGGATTCGATTTCAGAAAAATTTTTATCCGTCCGTTCAGGCCGTCGTAAGTAGTAAAAACGGAGTCGGCATTTTCATTTAATTTGAAATAATCCGACAGGCGATTAATCATCAAATTAGTTTTATAATAAGTCCCGCCCTCAAACGTGCCGATGAACTTTCCGTTAATTTCCACATGCCTGTCATCGTAAGCTATAAGCGAAAGATAATGGTCGGGCCCGCTTTTTAACCAGCCGGCTAATTTGGCAGCATATCCCAGACTGTCGGCGTAGTCGTATTCGCTGTCGATGAACGAGATTCGTTTAACGTAATCAGGTATTGAACTCATACTGCTGATATAACCGAAGATAAATGTTCCGCCTCCGCTGTGACTTGAAAACGCTACGTCGGTTTTATAATCTTTAAAAATATTTCTTACCGAGTCCACAACGTTTCTAATAATTAAACTGCTTGCTTCCGGATGTCTTTGTTTCCACCAGGGCCAGCTTTCCTGGTCGGTAGCCATGTAAGCGACAACTATATTGTAATCTTTCATTTCGTTTCTTAGAAATCTTATCTGCGCGCCGATATGCTGAATATCGTAATGCCAGTCGTCGCCGGGGCCTCTTTTTTTACCGATGGTTTCGGCTATCGTATTCATGTTGGGAAGCGCGTAGAAGACGAGAAGGACTTTTTTTGAATTATCGAATTGCTGCGGGCCCGGCGCGTTTATCTCAACCTTTATCTCGGGCGCGTAATCAAACTTCATTATCTGTTCCCCGAAGTACGGGCTTTCTGTAAATCCTTTGAAGAAGGCGCTTCCGTTTCCGGCGCCTGTTTGAGTATAAGCGCTGCAGCCGGCCGTAATAAAAACTATGATTAAAAAAAGTGAGGCTGGAATTTGTCTAGCGTATCTTAAAAGCAAACGATCCGGATTCGTGTCCTGGAATTTCTTAGTCATACCGCCATATCCAATTTTACTGTGATAACGCGAAAGCTTATATTTATAATCAGAATTTTATCTCTGCGCAATTGACCGCTAAAATAGCTGTTAATTTATACAATCACAAAATTTGATCTTATGCCGCGCTTCGAAAACATATGACTGAAATCAACGGATTAAAAAGCAAAAGACTAAAAGACTTTTACAAC
>JBJKTB010000123.1:0-4148 GCA_046703345.1 Ignavibacteriaceae bacterium | reverse complement strand
TGATGCTGTTTAAAGTTACGCAATATTCTACCGCTTCCTCAGCGTTCATCGACGAGACTCTATGCAGAAGCTGCTTCGTTAGTCTCATGCTGAGCGATGAATTTTCAGCTAGTCTTTTTGCAAGGTCATTTGAATATTCAACCGCATTGTCCGCAGTATAGTTTGCCAAGCCGATTTGATAAGCCCGTTCCGCGTTTATCAAGTCGCCGCTAATCATTAATTGTTTTGCGGTTCCCTCGCCTACTTTTTTTATTAAAAATATTGAAACAATGGCCGGCACAAAGCCTATCTTCACTTCCGTATATCCGAATTTTGCCGCTTGCTTATCCGCTACTATAAAGTCGCACGCACTAGCCAATCCGCATCCGCCTGCGATTGCAGGTCCGTTTACGGCAGCTATAGTGGGCTTGGGGAAATTATAAAGGCTTATGAACATTTCCGCAAGGGATTTGGAGTCTTGTTCATTTTCTGATGAAGAATACTGCTGAAGTTCGTTTAGATAAGAAAGATCTGCGCCGGCGCAGAAACTTGTACCTTCGCCTGTTATAATTAAAACGCGTATAGAATCGTCTTCGGCCAGTTCAGCAACCGCTTTCTTTATTCCTTCAACCATCTCGGGATGAAGAGCGTTTCTCTTTTCAGGAAGGTTAAGTCTTAGTACGGCTGTCCCGTTTTCTTTTTCAATTTTTATCATAATCATTTATAATTAAAAATTTCTGTTCGTTTTTCTGTTGAGATATTTTTTAAATTCATTAAGATCGAAGCAGTTTATAACTTCGGCGGACTGCAGACCGCCCTTTCTGCCGGTTAATATACCGTATTTAATATAAGAAATTTCTTCCGTAGAATGCGCATCCGGATTTACTGCAAACAAACATCCTTTTTCACGCGCGTAATAAATCCATCTCCAGTCTAAATCTAGCCTGTGCGGGTTTGCGTTAATCTCAATCGCTACGTTATTGGCGGCGCAGGCATCTATTACTTTTTTCTGATCGAACTTGAAAGGGTCACGGGAGAGCAGCAGTCTCCCCGACGGATGTCCAAGCAGATCGGTGTAAGGATTTTCAACTGCCTTGATTATACGTATTGTCATTTCATCGTGCTCCATATTGAGCACCGAATGAATCGACGCTACTACAAAGTCAAAATTGCTCAGGAAATCTTCTGAGTAGTCAAGGCCGCCGTTCGGAAGAATATCCGACTCAATTCCCTGGAATATAGCCAAAGAATCTTTTGAGCTAATATCTTTAATTTCTTGTTTTTGAAGCATGATTCTCTCTTCACTTAATCCATTCGCATAGAAAGCAGATTTGCTGTGGTCGCAGACGGCTGCGTATTCAAATCCCATTTTGGATGCCGCAGATATCATATCGCTCAATGAATCCCTGCCGTCAGAATAAGTCGTATGGAAATGAAGCAGGCCTCTGAAATGATCGAAAGACAGGTCGGAATTTTTCTTCAGCTCATCCTTTGTTATCTTAAAATATTCTTTTTCTCGCATCTCAGGAATCACGAAGGGAGCACGAAGCTGATCGAAAATTTCTTTCTCTTCGGTGCTTTCAGATTTTAATTCATCAACTCCGAGATGAGATAGAAATTCGGGGCTGCCGGTTGTTACGAAAAGCTTGTTATTGAATTCTTTTTCAGTAGATGTCAGGATTACTTTTATCGGAACCATGTAGGAATTCTTTATAAGAATTTCATTGCCGTGTTTTTCACTCACGAATAATTTATCGAATTCTATTTGAAAATTCTTTTCGTCAGATATAAGAAGTATTATTTCGATTGAAGAGATGACCTCCATTCCTCTTCGCAGTTCGCCGGATACCGCCACCTCGCTTACGGATTTTAATATTGATATTCTTTCAAGTATTTCATCTGAATATTTTTCTGCCGTATTCTGGAGGACGAATTTGTTATAGGTTTTCATCATTTCAATCTCATGAATAATCCTTTCTTGCGTAGTCGCTCCGAAACCTTTAAGAAGCGCCAGACGGTTTTCCTTACATGCGTACTCCAATTCTCCTAAATTTGAAATCCCCAATTCAGAATGAAGAGTTCTTATTTTCTTTGGACCCAGTCCCCTAATCTTAAAAAGCTGCTCAATGCCTGCCGGCATTTCTTTTTTTAATGAAGAGTAAAGTTCTGAACTTCCTTTCTCGTTAAACTCATAAATAACGGACTGAAGTCCTTTGCCTATTCCTTTTACCGAGTCTAAAGTTTGGGATGATATCTTCTGCTCTATTCCGGCAGTTCTTCTAATTGTATTTGCGGCATTTCTGTAGGCGTTAACCTTGAATGGATTTTCCCCATTAAAATCCAGTATGTCAGCTATTTTTTCGAGTAGGTTTATTAAATCTTTTTTATCTGACATTGTTGAACCACCCTGTTATCAGAAGCATTTGCAAATATGTTGAAACAAATCCGAGTGCGGCGCCGGCAAGCACCTGCGAAAGACTATGGCACTTTAATTTTATTCTGGACCATCCTACAATAGCCGGAATTACCGCTAACCATAATCCCGGCACTCCGGCCGCAAAAACTACAGCCGCAAGCGGTCCGGAAGCTCCCATCGCATGAGCGCTAATCTTCCAGTATTTATTGATCAGGATTATAATTATAGTATTTGAAATATAACAAAACCAGAACGCTATTGAAATAATATTCACATGTTCGTAAATAAGTATGAACAGGCCGGTTAAATAAAACAGAACGGCTATCGCAAAAGGCAGAGTACGCTCCTCTTTAATTGAAGCATCCATATCGGCCAGCATTCCTTTTCTTCTGAAAAAAAGAAAAAGAAAAACATGAAGTATGAAACCGAATGTAAGGGCAACGGAAATTACTATGAAACGTTTGAACGGATCGGTTTCAAACATAAAAGCAAAATAGGTGAATACAATTATTGTAAAAGACGGAGGGACAAATATGGTTGAGATAATCCTTGCTGCTCTATCGGAAAGGAGTTTGTTCAAGTTTATCTTTTATTGTGAAGAGTTATAAGATTCTGAAACCGGCGGCTTTAATTTAATTAAACAGCCAATTTGAAATCGGATAAATATTCCAAATACTTTAATAGTATATCTTCGACTTCCGCATATGTATGAACAGTCATCAATAAACTTCTTGTGTGAGAAGCGTTCCTTAATCCTTTTAGATAGCCGGTATAAAACTTTCGGTGTTCTAGTACAGCTCTCTTCTCACCCTTAACATCAACGGCAAGGAAAAGATGGTGGAGAGCGGTTTTTATCATTTTTTCTTCATTAATTACCGTGCTAATGTAACCGTCCCGTATCAATTCCTGGGCTTCCTGGAAAATCCATGGATTGCCTATTGCCCCTCTGGCTATCATAACACCGTCGGCACCGGTTTCATCGAATGCCTGCTTTACATCCTGGGGAGTCATAATACCGCCATTAAGAACAACCGGAATACTTACTTCTTCTTTAATTCTGGGGATCCAGCTCCAATCGGCCTCTCCTTTATGACCCATCGACCGGGTACGGCAATGTACTGTAAGAGCCTTTACTCCTACGTCCTCAAGTCTTTTAGCCACTTCCAAAATTTGTATTGATTCGTGATCCCATCCTAGACGGGTTTTTACGGTAACAGGTAGGCTGACCTCGTCAATTACAGCCTTAACGAGTTTCTGCATGTGAACCGGATCTTTCAATAACCCCGCTCCGGCACCGCATCCAACAACGTTCTTTACCCAGCAGCCGGCGTTTATGTCCAATAGATCCGGATTCTCCTTTTCCGCTATCTTTGCGGCACCAACCATCGATTCTACAACGCCGCCGTATATTTGTATGCCTACCGGCCTTTCGGATTCTATTATCCTTAACTTTTTATGAGTGCGCTCCGACTTACGAACCAAGCCTTCCGAATTTACGAATTCGGTATATACCACATCCGCGCCGAGCTCCCTGCATACTAATCTGAAAGACACATCGCTTATGTCTTCCATGGGAGCCAGCAGCAACGCACGATCTTTACTTATATTGCCTACTTTAAACATTTAGAGCTTCTATTTTTAACATCAACAAAAATAATAAATATACGGATGAAAATAACCTGATTTATCAAACAACTGAGCTGAGATTATTATTGTTTGAAGATTAAGATAAATTATCCATCTTCTTAATAAC
>JBJKTB010000122.1:0-5916 GCA_046703345.1 Ignavibacteriaceae bacterium | reverse complement strand
CCCCAATTCCGCTCTTCTTCAAGGGAAGTCAGTCCTCCTGCCGGTTGAAAGTTATCCCTAAAGGAAGTTTAAGAAAATCGGCCAAGAAAACAATAAGCATCTTTTCTGGATTTTATTCTTATACATTTTATGTCCTACGGCTCAAGTCCATGTTACCGCAATCTGCAATATGATAGGAAAGACTAGAGCCGAAGTTATCAACAAATAAAAAAACCCGCACACATTGAATACAGCGGGGATTAGCTTGCCTCTTCTATAAAACACAACCGCATACGATTTAAGTTTTAAATCGACTTCTTTTAAAGCGCTATTCAGGGAAATAAAATTATCCCGCCGGCGTCATTTGATGCAAGGTTTTAATCTTATAAATATATATATTTACAACAGTTAACTGATCGGGATCGTAAATTGTATATAAAAATAATATTCAATGTATTCCCGACTAATTAAAGTTAAGTTTAGGTGAAATTTTACCGGCAGTAACAAATATTTATTAACTAATCTATAAAAAATTTATTTGATACTGCGGCCAGAATTGATATTGCTAAGGCCAGTATTCAGGCAAAACTTATTTTAACTTTTAATTACAGAATCAATAATACTGCATCAGTATTCAGGACACTAGATAATTTCACAGCTATTACACTTAAATTTTCCTTTAAATTATTAAGATCGAAGCGCCCTTTACCCCGCACATGACTAATAATTTGAATTAGATAATACGCCGGATAACGAATTATAAAAGCTATGAACATGTAATGGAATACTCAGAATTAAAATATGATTTCCCAGTTAAGTATGCTGAGTTAGAAAGCGGTGCCAAAGTGGCGTATATTGATGAAGGAAAAGGCGCAAAGATAATATTGTTCTTACACGGTTTCGCCGGTAACATTATGTCGTGGAAACAAAATATACCGGTGCTAAGCGGATTATTCAGGTGCGTCGCTCTCGATCTCCCCGGATTCGGGAAGTCAGGAAAATCAATTACTTCTGCAACCGTCGATTACTATGCGGATATTATAAAAGATTTTCTATCGTATTTAGGAATTCAAAAAGCTGTGTTCGCCGGTCATTCCTTGGGCGGACAAATTGCGGTCAAAACAGCCGTAAAATTTCCCTCCACAGCCGAGAAAATTATCCTGGCGGGTTCAAGCGGGATGGAGAAATTCAGCGATGAGGAGATTAATCTTTTTTTAAAGATGTATACGCCGGAAATGTTCTTCTCCCGGCCCCGTAAAGATATTTCTGATAATATTAAAAAGAATTTTGACATATTCCCCGATGACGCGCAGTTCATGATAGAAACTAAAATCAGCTTAAGGCGCGCATCCGATTTTTATAACTACTGCACAATCCTTTCTGCAATTATTAGAGAAGCGATGCAGAATCCCGTATTAGGAATATTGGGCTCGCTTAACCAGCCTGTATTAATGATGTACGGCGGCAACGATAAACAGATACCCAACAAAATGATCCACCAGGGCAGCACGGAAGAAATAGCCAAGAGCGCTGCTTCCAAGATAAATAACTGCAAGCTTATGGTCATACCGGACTGCGGTCATTTTCTCCAATTTGAAAAAGCTGAACTATTTAACAGTACCGTCTCCGAATTTATTCTAAGAGATTAAGCATATCCGTATAATGGACCGTCCTCTACGGCATTTGGAATCAAATTATTTTTTCTATACATTTCGTTAGTTAACGAAATGACCAATGAATAAAGACAACACAAAGATATTCAAAGCACTTTCCGATTCAAGCCGATTAAGAATTCTTAAGATGCTTCAAATTAAGCCGCTGTGCGTCTGCGAGATCACCGATGTACTGCGGCTAGCGACATCCACAGTTTCAAAACATTTAAGTATTCTTAAGGAAACAGGCTTTATAATAGAAGAAAAAGAAGGGAAATGGGTAAATTACTCAATCAACAGCCGGGCGGAAGATCAGCGGATTCCGGCAGTTCTATCCTCTCTCGATTTTTGGATAGCCGACGAGGAAACGATCATTTCCGACAAAAGGAAAGTCATGAAAACAGATAGAAACACCGTATGCTCGAGATAAAGCTTAAAAAATCATTTCGTTAAAATAAAAACTAATTATTGAATAAAATGAATATACTCATACTCTGTACCGGAAATTCATGCCGTAGCCAGATGGCTGAAGGCATACTTAAAAATCTTGATCCGAAATTAAGCGTTTTTTCCGCAGGCACCGACCCCGCCCCAGAAGTTCATCCATTCGCCGTTAAAGTTATGCGGGAGATAGGAATTGATATAAGCGGAGGCAAGCCTAAAAATGCTGATATGTTTTTAAATGAGCCGTTCGACTATGTGATAACAGTTTGCGATAATGCAAGAGAAAACTGTCCCGTTTTTCTCGGTAAAGTGAAACACATGCTTCATATAGGATTTGAAGACCCAGCTCACGCAAAAGGCAGCGATGAGGAAATTCTAAATGAGTTCAGAAGAATCAGGGATGAAATCAGCATAAGATTTAAGGAATTTTATAAATCATTATAAAAAACAACCGGGGAAATAGGATGTTAAATATAAAAGTGTTAGGAGCAGGATGCGCTAGCTGCATCAGACTTGAAGAACTCTGTAAAGAAGTAATGGCCGAAAATAAGATCGAAGCCGAAATTGAAAAGGTAACCGATTATAAAGATATTGTCAGTTACGGAATAATGAGCACACCGGGACTTGTACTGAACGGCAAAGTAGTGCACAGCGGGAAACTGCCTCTGAAGTCAACTCTTAATCATTGGATAGTAAACGCTGCCGTGAATGAGAATACTTCAGCCGGTAAATAAGACATTACAGAAGGGTATTTTAATAAATATAAAAGGCTGGACTAAATATGTCCTCACTCTCCAAGAAATTATCTTTTCTTGACAGATATCTAACGCTGTGGATCTTTCTTGCCATGCTCGCCGGAGTATTGTCCGGTTACTTCTTCCCGGGTATAGTAGACTTCTGGAATTCTTTTCAGACCGGAACAACCAATATACCCATTGCCGCCGGTTTAATACTGATGATGTATCCTCCCCTGGCAAAAGTAAAATACGAGGAACTCGGAGATGTTTTTAAGAATATTAAAATCCTAATGCTCTCTTTAATTCAGAACTGGGTAATAGGACCTGTATTAATGTTTGCGCTCGCCGTAATCTTCCTTCATAATTACCCGGAATACATGGCCGGACTTATAATGATCGGGCTGGCGCGATGTATAGCGATGGTAATTGTGTGGAACGAACTCGCGAAGGGAGATACGGAATACGCCGCCGGACTCGTCGCTTTCAATTCAATCTTTCAGGTCCTTTTCTTTTCTGTTTATGCTTACCTCTTTCTGAGCGTAATACCGGCGGCAATAGGCATAAAATCATTTTCGGTAAACATTACGATCGGGAAAATTGCGGAAAGCGTTTTAATTTATCTCGGCATTCCATTCTTCGGCGGAATGCTGACGCGCTTCATTATGCTGCGCTTAAAGAGTCGTGTATGGTACGAAAAGAATTTTATCCCTAAAATTAGCCCGGTTACATTGGTCGCGCTTTTATTCACAATCTTCGTGATGTTCTCGCTAAAAGGAGAATACATAGTTAAGATTCCGTTTGATGTTATAAGAATCGCGGTTCCGCTTATAATATACTTCGCCGTAATGTTCTTTGTATCCTTCTTCATGGGCAAGAAGATCGGCGCGGATTACTCAAAAACGGCTACAATATCCTTCACTGCAGCGAGCAACAATTTTGAGCTCGCAATAGCGGTAGCCGTGGCGGTCTTCGGTATAAACAGCGGAGAGGCATTCGCAGCAGTAATAGGGCCTCTGGTAGAAGTGCCTGTATTAATCGGACTGGTAAACGTCGCGCTTTATTTTCAGAAGAAATATTTTTTGAATCCTGAAGCAGGAAACGTAAATGCCCCTAATGTTTGTCCTTAAAATTGCTTCAGTTAAATTTCTAAGGGGATTATGATGACAAGCGAATCATTTACGGTCTTTAAAAGAACTAAGATTGCAAAATCTGCCTACCTAATTATTTATCTTTTTGTTTGGCTTGCAGTTTATATAAACCTCAGCGCCGCCGTCGACTATTTTGTTTTTAACCTTTGCGGACTGAGCGCGGGTTCCCGCTTCACTGAAACAATAAGATTTTTTCTTTTTGAAGCTCCAAAGGTAATGCTTCTATTAATTTTAATAGTATTTATCGTCGGTATTATACGCTCTTATTTTTCTCCTGAATCAACCAGAAAAAAACTTGAAGGAAAACCGCTCTTCACAGGCAATATTTCGGCGGGACTTTTAGGAATAGTAACCCCGTTTTGCTCCTGCTCAGCGATCCCGCTCTTTCTAGGATTCGTAGAATCAGGAATACCTCTCGGCGTAACTTTTTCTTTTCTTATCGCCGCGCCAATGATCAATGAGATAGCCGTAGTGCTGTTATTTGAATTATTCGGATGGAAAACCGCGCTGATTTATATAACAGCCGGCCTGACGCTTGCAGTATTTTCCGGATGGATAATCGGCAAACTGAAGCTTGAAAAATATATTGAAGACTGGGTTTTCGAAGCAAAGTTCGGTAAACCGGAAATGATTGAAAGCAGGCCCACATTTTCGGAGAGAATATCCTCCGGCTATTCCGCGGTGAAGGAAATAGTATCGAAAGTCTGGATTTACATCGCCGCCGGTATAGCGGTCGGCGCGGCAGTACACGGCTATGTACCTGAGAATTTTATGGCAGGTTTAATGGGAAAATCAGCCTGGTATTCGGTGCCGCTTTCCATTCTTATCGGGGTACCGCTTTATTCAAACGCAGCTGGGATTATTCCTATAGTTCAATCGCTGCTCGAGAAAGGAGCCGCGCTGGGAACTTCACTCGCGTTCATGATGTCGGTTATCGGGCTTTCGCTTCCGGAGACTATAATCCTAAGAAAAGTATTAAAGCTTCCGCTTATAATTATTTTTATAACGGTAGTTTCGCTGGGCATCATGATGATCGGTTTTCTCTTCAACTTTATTTATTGAATAAATTTCTTCCGATTATCATTGCCGGTCTCCTCTCTTTTTTATGATAAATTTCAGCCGCCTTATTTTATTTTACTGCCCGTAACTGTAATGCTGAAAATTCCGAAAGTACTGTTTTCATTGAAGTCTTCAGTGACATAAGTTTTGTATTCACGCAGAAGTTCCTCTGGGAGAAAAATCTTCTTGAATATTTTGATCTCAACGTTTTCAAACCCGGATTCACTTATAATATTTAGATATTCTTTTTCATCCAGCGCGCCTGAGACACAGCCTGCGTAAAGCTCGGCTGATTCTTTAAGTCCCACGGGAAGCCGGCCTCTCAGCACAACATCCGAAATACAGAAGTGAGCGCCGGGTTTAAGAATTCTGCGGATCTCGGAAAAGGCTTTACGCTTATCAGGCACAAGATTTAATACGCAGTTGCTTATAACCACATCCGCAGTATTATCCTCCAGCGGTATATTTTCAATTTCTCCCAAGATAAACTTAACATTATTGAACCCGAGCTTCTTGTTGTTCTTCTCTGATTTTTCAATCATTTCGGCAGTCATATCAATTCCCATTACTTGTCCCGACTCGCCGGTAAGCGAGCGGGCGACAAACACGTCGTTGCCGGCACCCGAACCGAGATCAACAACCGTGTCTCCGGGTTTAATGCCGGCAAATTGTGTCGGCACGCCGCATCCGAGTTTTAAGTCGGATTCTGGCACATATCCTTCCAGATTTTCATAGCTTTCGCTGAAATCACTATACTCCGAATTTCCTGCTTGTGAACCGCAGCCGCACGAAGAACTTTCGTAAGCGGCTGAACAGCATGAATTACTTTCGGGTTCATTACTCCGCAGCGCTATTTGGGCGTATTTCTCCCTTACAATATTTTTCAGTTCGTTTTCA
>JBJKTB010000121.1:0-9377 GCA_046703345.1 Ignavibacteriaceae bacterium | reverse complement strand
GTTATAAACGGTTCTCAAATTCAGGTAGTTCTGTATCGAAGAATAATTATTATCGTTCCAGTATTTGTGAAAGCTGTAAGCCATCTTTTTATCCCAAGGCGGGGTAAGAGCGCTGAAATCCGTAGCGTACTGATTCCCTTCAATAAATAAGATATGGGTAGTATCTACTGAGCGAATAGCATTTGTAATTCTTATGTAAAGATCCCGCAGAGGCTGATTTCCGTTGGGGAAATTCCATCTCGGTTCATTTAGAAGATCGTATCCCGCAACAGTAGGATTGTTCTTATACCTTTCGGCAATTGTTCTCCAGATGTCGACAGTTCTTGTCTGCTTAGCCGTATCCTGCCAGAGCGACGGCACCGAAGGATCGTAATCCGAAATAGTCTGATCGCTCTCGCCTCCCGGCGCGCAGTGCATGTCGAGTATAACGTAGATATTATATCTCGAGCACCATGAGATAAGGCTGTCAAAAATGGCAAAGCCGCTTTCAAGATAAACTCCCGGCGAATCAGGAGGTGTAAGTATTTCATAATGGAACGGCAGGCGCACAAGGTTAAAGCCCCACGCTGAAAGCGCCTTTATATCGCTTTCGGTTACAAAATTTTTTCTGAAAGAGCTATAAAATGCGTTTGTATTATCTGTACCGATGAGGTCTTCGATCTTTTTGTGTATCTGCGAAGGCGAATTGGCGAAAGACGACATCCCGAACATATATCCTTCGGGCTCAAGCCAGCCGCCGAGTCCCATACCTTTAAAATGAATTTCGTTCCCGTATTTATCAACAATCTTCCCACTGTCGACTGTAAGAAAGTTCTGCGCATTTAAACTGGTGAAACCCCCAAATAATATGATCAGTAAAAAATAACTTGTAATTCTATTCGTCATAATGATTCCCGGAATTTTTTGTTCTGAGAATCCTATTCAACAATCACGCCAGGATTTTATCTAATCAGGATAATCATTGTTTAATGAGGCAGGTTAATAATTGGGTTTAGTACAACGTAATAGAAATTTAGAGGGAATCGGCTTCCATTATTTCGAGAAGACAAATATTTAAGTAAATCTGCCCCTAATTTATTTCAATCCGAGTTCCTTCGCCATCCGGTGATAATTCGAAGGCGCTAGACCGAGCTTTTTCGCGGCTTCGGTATCAGATGAAGAATTTTTCCTCGTATAAATAAAGTACCTTTCCCTGATCATCTTTTCCATCTGGGAGAGCGGCAGCTGGTTATGCTTGAACAGAGTTTCGAAATCATCAGCAAACTGCTCATCGTCTTCAGTAAGCGTTCCGAGGGCTCTTTTGGCATTTTGAATGTCAATCACGGAATTATCTACAAAAAGCATTCTCTGAACCACATTTTTTAATTCCCTCACGTTCCCGGGCCACGGATAGTTAATAAGAAGTTCGCTGGCATCGCTGTTTATCGTAGGCTTTTCTTTTCCCATGCTCTGGCTGTATGAACTGAGGAAGTAATCGATTAAAATCGGTATATCTGTTTTTCTGGCGTTAAGATCGGGGACTTTAATGTACACAACGTTTAAGCGGTAATACAAATCTTCCCTGAAGCGCTTGGCTCTTACTTCTTCTTCAATGTTCCTATTCGTCGCGGCAATTATGCGGATATTTACTTTTATTCTTTCTGTACGCCCTATCTTCTCAAGCTCTCCCTCCTGGATAACACGCAGAAGTTTTACCTGCGCCGAAAGAGGCAGTTCGGTTATTTCGTCAAGAAAAACAGTGCCGTTGTGCGCAAGTTCGAAAAGTCCTGGTTTCTTTTTATCGGCGCCGGTAAATGAGCCTTTCTCGTAGCCGAACAATTCGCTTTCTATTAATTCCTGCGGGAGACTGCCGCAGTTGATCGTAATAAAGTTTTCAAACTTTCTTTCGCTGTTGTAATGGATGTTGTAGGCGACCAGTTCTTTGCCGGTACCGGAGGAGCCGCTTATCAGAATATTTACGTTGCTCTGAGCGTATTTCAGGATTTCCTGCTTTAAATACTGGACCGACGACGATTCGCCTATAATTCTTTTCTGGTAAAGTATGTCTTCAACATTCTTAATCAGCTTTTGATTGGATCTGATCCAAGCCTTCTCAATTTTCGATTTTTCATAAGCGTTGAGAATGCTGAGCACGAAATCCGTAGGCTGATAAATATAATCCTCGATATCCCCCGGATATTTCGTGCAGTACCAGAACGCGCCCGCTTTCATCAGGCGCTGCGCGAAGTTGTAGTCGGTGATGTTTATGGTCATCTTTGTGATAATTATTATCTGCGCCGAAGGTTCTACTTCCTTAATTTTCTGTATAAGTTTCTCCCCCATAATTCCGCCGGAGAGGTTAAAATCCATAATAACCACGTCGTAAAACGAAGGTTTGCTTTTGATAAGAGCCAGGGCGTCGTTGCCGTCCGATACGACATCTGTTAAAATCATTCTGTCGGTAAACGGCTCAATTGTTTTTTTAACTCTTATAACGTCGAATTCTTCATCTTCAACAAGAAGTATGTTAATCAAGTTGCTGTTCAAAACAGATACCTTTTAATAATTAAAGATGACCATCTTCTACTGAATTTTACAAATTATTGTAATAAGATTTATTCTGTAGAGGGTAAAAGTAAAAAGATTCTTTTCAAATTAAAAGATTAGTAATGAAGGGTACACCAATTCATAATTACAAGATCTGTGGGCAACGCCGTTCACAGCGTTTGTAAACGGGCCTGCAATGTATTGCATTATATGGGGATAACGGTTAAATATTTAAGATAAAATCACGTATATACTATTCAGGCTTTAATCGATATTAAAAATTCACATCCTGATTCTTCAAGATTATGCACGTCTATTTCCCATCCGCATTTCTTAGACATCTCGTAAGCAATATAGCATCCGTAGCCGACGTTCTGCATCGCCGAGTCCTTGGTCGAAACATTTTCCCAGAAGATCTGTTTTACTCCGTGCACATCGGTCTCAAGCAATTTGGGCGAGATACCTTTGCCGTTGTCTGAAATTGAGACCGTAATGGTTTTATTTTCTTCCGAATTGCATGTCTTTATTTTAATAATCAGATCGCCGGTGCCGGCGTGGTCTATGCTGTTCTGCACAAGCGGTTCAATTATTTCCCAAATAACGAATTCGTTCACGTTAAGTATCGGGATATTCTTTCCTTCTTCAAAGTCTATTGAGAATGTTCCGCTTTTCTTAGCGCTTCTAAGAAAGATGTGGTTGACGACGAACCGTATTACTTCGTTCAGATCGGTGCGGAAGATAGGATTTCTTATAGTCTGCACAGGCGGCTCATACCATTTCATATCGTAAATAATGCGCGATATAAAATTGGCGTACTTGGTTACCCGGTATTTAATTTCGTTTATATTCTGCGCCGAAAGGATAGAAAGATCACCTTTAATAAATCCCATAATTTTTTCGGCTTTGTGATGAGTATGATAAATCCTCTTTGTAAAGATCATCTCCTTCTGATAATTAATCTGTTTCTTAAGATTTTCTTCGTGCTCAATCAGGAAAAGCTTCTGTGTTTCGTCTCTTTCCTTCACTGTGTAAGAAGAGATGAAATACATAGAAAGAAGTCCAAGAGAAATCAATGAGAGATACAGAATTGATGTCTCGTCGTAGTTTGAAATTATCTGGCTGGATATAAAAGTTAGATCGGGCGTGTTTTTCATATAAACCGAACCGATATATTCGCCGCGCAGAACTAGAGGGACAAATGTGTTGAAAGTCCTTTTGTTTGTAATGATGCTTTTTATCTGCTCCTTATGTATTAAAACATTGCTGACCTGTTTGTATAATGTAATAGCTTCGTTGTGAAGATCACCCGGCTTGATGTTAGCGGTAGAATTTAAATACAGAAGTTTAAATAGAGAATTCCCGTCGTCAATAGCGTAAGTTTTGTTCCCTTTTGTGATTATGATGCACATTTCCTCAATATTATGCTGAAGGATTTCCTGGCTGAAAATTATGTCGAAGGCTTTTACAATGCGGTTGCGTCCGTCCTGATCTATATCTTTTTTCTGGTTGATGGTTTCCAGAAGCAGCTCGAAAGTGGTTGTAGTAAGGTTAGCGAGTCTTTCAGCGGAATCTTTCTGGTACCAGCTCTGTGTAGAATCGAAAAAGCTGCGTATTGATGATTTGTTGATAAAAGATACTATCAGCTGGAAGGCGAACAGTATAATAAAAATTACAGTTAGATGTTTGAATTGAAAGTGATACTCTCTCAATTTTTCGATAAACTTTTTACCGCTCATAAAAAATGCTTTTATTTAAGTAAAATACTTTTTGAATTAATTTGGTGCGCGGCTTTATAAAGCGCGTCGTGCGGAGTCAGTTCTCCTCTTAAACAGAGATTTATGTAGTAGGATAAGACATCGGAAACGTTGTTGTACTCGGCCGAAAATGGCCTGTAAATCCCGTTCTTAACAAGCTGCATATCGAAACTAAGCTGCGGATTTGCCTTAAGGTAAAGCGAATCTTTATAAATCGTATTGTTAACGGGTACGTAACCGCCTTCATCAAATAATATTTTCTGAGCTTCAGGACTCATTAAGAACTTAATAAACATGATTGATTCCGGAATTTTTGTGGAAAACTTAGAAACCATTAAATTCCATCCGCCGAATACGGAAACCGGTTTCGAGCCTTCCAAATGCGGTGTTGGAACCTCCGCTACTTTATCTTTCATATTGAGATATTTGTTTCCGATTACATTGTTCTTGAACAATCCGGTCCATCCTCTGAGAAAAACCGCATTGTTTTTAAGAAAGTAATCATACGATTCGTCCTCCTTGAACCGCAAGACATCACGCGGGGCAATTTTATATTTATTAACCAGATCATACAGAAATTTCAGAGCCTTTACCGCTTTAGGCGATTTGAACAAGAGAGAATCGTTCTGCATAAGGCGGCCGTTCATATTAGCCAGTATCTCGGTATAGATGCACATCAAGCCCTCGTAATCGTCGGCCTGAAACACAAACAGCGGATTATTTTTAAATTTGTTCTTCAAGCGAATAAGTTCTTCCCAGGTAATTGAATTCTTAAGCTGCGATTCAATCGATTTTGAGTCGCTTAGTCTTTCAATTAGATCCTTTCTGTAATACATCAAGGCAATATCGATGTAAAGCGGGACGGCAAACAAAGTATCCCGAAAATAACATGTCTTTAACGCGTACTTCAGAATCGAAGATTTTTCGTCTTTGGAGAAATAATCATCCAGCGGAATAGCCCAGCGTGAAAAGTGAGGGACCCAGATCTGGTCGGCGGAAAAGACATCTATTCTGTCGCTCTTGCTTCTAAAGTACCTTGCCAGAAGTTCCTTCCTGTCGTTTGTGCTGAACTTATTAAAGGGCAGATTTAGGGGCACAACTTCAATCTGCCCTTTATATTTTGTGTTGAAAAGGTCTATGGTTTTTTTAAGCGCCGGAGAGATATTATCGGCAAAATAAATTTTAACCGATTTCCCCTGAGATCTGTCGCCCACGTTATATGATGGGAATACATAAATAATAAGCATAAAGACGGTAACAAGTATAGTGCTTATTATAACATAAATTAATTTGGAAAACTTCATGTTCGTCCCGCAAAATAATCTTATATATAGCCTGCCTTTATTTACGGCTGCATTCGGCTGAGCGATCTTTCATTTTTATACCGATAATATAACTTTCAATTCCTCCAAACCGGAGCTAAAACCGATATCATTATTTGCTAATTAATTATCGGTTTTTTCTTTCATAATATAATCAAACCGAAAAACCCAAAAACAAATATTTCATTTGCGCCGGTCCAATTTCTTTATCAATTTAATAATAAAAATTTATTAAAATAATAAAACGAAAGTATTATTTCCCAAAACTATTTCTTCTTTTATTAAATTAACGAGAGAAATATATTTTTACAGTAGAAAAAAATTTCTTTCCGAAGATTCCATTAAAAGCTCGCTCAGTAAGATTTATTAACTATTTTTGAGAATATCATGCAGCGCTTATTTACAAGGTAAAGATGAATTTGCAAAACCGGTTTTCAAATTTAAACTATTTAAATGCCGCAAAACGGAGGTCAGACACATAAACCAAAACCGGGCATAATATTTGTCATCTTTTCTCATTACAACAAAATGCGTTCCCTAATAAAAAGATTCTAGATAAAATTAAAAACCTGAAATGGTATAAACATAATAAAGGAGAAATAAATGGCGGTATCAGGAGCCCCTGCATCGGTTAAAGGTTCCGTATCAACGGAAAATAAAAATTATACGCCGGCGTTAACGGCGTTAACTACCTTGTTCTTCATGTGGGGATTTCTAACATGTTTGAACGACATTTTAATTCCGCATCTTAAAGCCGTGTTCACACTGAATTATGCGGAAGTAATGCTCGTTCAGTTCAGCTTTTTCGCCGCGTATTTTATAGTATCGCTTCCTTCCGGTATGATTGTAGAGAAAATAGGATACAAGCGCGGAATAGTAATAGGCTTGATCACCGCCGGCATCGGCTGTCTCGCTTTTTATCCTGCTGCGGGAATGCAGTCGTATGTATTATTCTTAATCGCGTTGTTTATTCTCGCATCTGGAATTACCCTTCTTCAGGTAGCGGCCAATCCTTACGTAGCAATTTTGGGCAAGCCGGAAACAGCGGCAAGCAGATTGAATTTAACGCAGGCTTTCAATTCGCTGGGTACCACCATAGCACCTTATTTCGGTGCTCTTGTAATCTTATCGGTTGCGGTAAAAAGCGCTGATAAAATTAAGCAGATGAATCCGGAACAGCTTAACGCGTACCAGCTTACTCAAGCTAGCGCCGTACAGGTGCCCTATCTCTGGCTGGCGGCAGCACTCTTTGTGATAGCGGCTATATTTGCGTTTCTTAAACTTCCGCAAATAGACGCATCTTCGGTTTCCTCAAGCGGAGGTGAAGGCGGCAGTTTCGATCATCACCACAAGAGCGCGTGGGGATACAGGCATCTTATACTCGGAGCGGTGGGAATATTCGTATATGTCGGCGCTGAAGTTTCTATAGGAAGCTTTCTCGTAAATTATATCGGCCACCCAGATGTTCTTGGTCTTGCAGCTGATCAAGCAGGCAAGTTTGTATCGTTTTATTGGGGCGGTGCTATGGTGGGAAGATTTATAGGATCGGCAGTCCAGCGAAAGATTAAGCCCGGAGCGGTTCTTGCTTTCAATGCTTTGTTCGCAATTATCCTCGTAATTACCTCGATGCTTTCATTCGGCTATCTGGCAATGTGGTCCATTCTGTTGGTAGGATTATTTAACTCGATAATGTTCCCGACAATATTTACTCTGGCCATAGACGGGCTAGGGAAACATACCGGTCAGGGATCAGGCATATTGTGTATGGCTATCGTAGGAGGGGCTATTATACCGGTAGCACAGGGATTTATTGCCGACAATATCGGTATTCATCACGCGTTCATACTTCCGGTTTTGTGTTATATATTTATTATGTACTACGGCGCGAAAGGACATATACCGCGTTTTGCGAAAACCGCCGAAGCATAGATTAAAAAGTGTGTATCGGGGTCTTGAATTCAGATATAATTAAGAATTAAAAAATCAGATTTTAAATTGACAGCTAAAAAGCTAATACTATATTTTGTCGTATAAGGATTCATAAAAAAGATATTATTATTGAAAAAGATTCCGGATTAAACCGCGGGGGAAAAATGAGAATAAATATTTTTATCATCGGTCTGCTGTTTACTGCAACGATAATAGGCTGTAAAAAGAACGACGCGGTTACTAATCCGGATTCATCAAACACAGCTCAGACCATCGTGCCGCCGCCCGGCTATAAACTGGTTTGGCATGATGAATTCAACGCGCCCGAACTTGATACATCCAAGTGGAACTACGAGGTTAACGGAAACGGCGGCGGCAACAACGAACTTCAGTATTACACCGATTCGAAAGACAACTGCTTCATACAGGACAGTTGTCTGGTTATTCAGGCGCTGAAACAAAGTTATCTGGGCAAAGATTACACCTCGGCAAGATTAAACAGCAGCGGGAAAGGCGACTGGAAGTACGGCCGGTTTGAAGTCAGAGCAAAGCTACCTTACGGGCAGGGCTTATGGCCGGCAATCTGGATGCTGCCTACCGACTGGGTTTACGGCGGATGGCCTGCAAGCGGTGAAATCGATATTATGGAAGAACTCGGACAGCAGGCAAATAAAGTTTACGGTACGCTTCATTACGGAACTCCTCATCAGCAGCAGGGCGGCAACTATACTCTTCCTTCAGGCTATTTCTTAAGCGACTTCCATATATTCGCGTGCGAGTGGGATTCAACTTCAATAAGTTTCTTCGTAGACAGCACAAAATATTTCACGGCACATATTACTAAACCGTTCGATCAAAGATTTCATTTCGTACTAAACGTTGCGGTAGGAGGCAACTGGCCGGGCAGCCCTGACTACACAACAAGTTTTCCTCAACAAATGGTAATTGATTATGTTCGGGTATTTCAAAAGATTTCTAACTGATTACGAATATACTTCCATACTGAAGGTTAAGATTATCTTCGAATTAACGGCCGTAGGAATTTCCGCGTACGTACTTTTTGTTGTCTTAATTCTGCAGTTCGCCAAGTGGATCTTCTAAGGGAAATATTTAGCCGCTGATTTACTGCAGATCTCAGCGGTTCATGAATTTATAAATCATTCCGGAGACAGGCGCATGACTTCACTTAAAAAATCATTCCTTCCGGCTTTAACAATCCTTTTATTTTTTACTTCTCTTTTATTTGCGCAAAGCGGAGGGTTCGTAGCCACAAAAGGCAAAATCATTGTGGATCCCGCCGGCAAGGAATTAATATTAAAGGGAATCAATCTCGGCAACTGGCTCGAGCCGGAAGGCTATATGTTCAAGTTCAAGAAAGCAGAATCATCCAGAAAAATCTTTGAGGTATTTAATGAAATTCTGGGACCAGATGCGGCGGCAAAGTTCTGGAATAATTTCAGGGCTAATTACATCACGGAATCGGACATCAAATTTATAAAAGAAAGCGGATTTAATTCGGTTAGAGTTCCCTTCGATTACAAGCTGTTCACGAACATCGATTTTTACGAAGACTGTTCTCATCCCGGTTTTAAGCTGCTTGACGATGTTATTAAGTGGTGCACTAAATATATAATATATGCTATACTCGATATGCACATCGCGCCGGGCGGGCAGACGGGAGCCAATATTGACGACAGCTGGGGCTATCCTTATCTGTATGAAAGTCCGGAGAGCCGGGAGCTTACGGTAAAAATTTGGAAAGAGATTGCCGCGCGATACAAGAACGAAAAATACGTTCTCGGCTACGATCTGCTTAATGAGCCCATCGCTCCGTATTTTGATACCG
>JBJKTB010000120.1:0-2683 GCA_046703345.1 Ignavibacteriaceae bacterium | reverse complement strand
TCTCAGGATCGTCCGACCATAGATACGGATCTTTAGCGTACAGCCTGCGGCCGAATTGTTTTTCATTCAACGATTTGTAAGCTGCGCTAAGTTCGGATTTGGATTTGCCGGGACTTAAAGTTTGTGTACCTGTTTTATCGGCAAGCAGAGCAGCGCGTTTATTCGAAAGGTTTTTTATAAGACTGTCGTACGCATCTACAAATTTTTGCACACCTTCGTTAACAAGCTGCTTTGTTACGAAATTTATATCAACCCCCGCGCGTCTTAAATCGCCGAACGTTTTGTAAGCAGTTTCCAAATCTTCTTCTATTGTATTCTCTTTTAGAACTCCGTGATCGGCAAGCGCTGTAATCGTTTCATCGGGCAGAGTATTAACCGTGTCCGGTCCGATCAGCGTTTCCACATACTTCAGATCATCGTACAAGGGATCTTTTGTGCTTGTGCTTGCCCAGAGCGGCCGCTGAACTTTTGCGCCGTGATCTACAAGCTTCTGCCATCTTTCGCCCTGAAAAATCTTTTTGAAACTTTGATAAGCCAGTTTGGCGCTGGCAATGGCGGCTCTTCCGAGAAGCTGTTCCGGCCTAAGCTCACCGTCGGATTCTGCCGCGGGCAATATCAACTGGCCGAGAAGCTGGTCGGCAAGAACATCAATGCGGCTTAAGAAAAAGCTCGCAACAGACCTTACTTCTTTTATAGACTTTCCCTCGTTAACTCTTCTCTCGAGAGCTTTCACATAAGCGTCGGCAACAGCTTCGTAGCTGTCTATTGAAAAGAGCAAAGTAACGTTAACGTTTATGCCTTCGTAAAGCATTTCTTCAATTGCGGGAACGCCTGCGGTGGTTCCCGGAATTTTTATGTAACAATTCGGCCGGCCGACTTCTTTGTGAAGTCTTCTCGCTTCCGCCATGGTACCTTCCGTATCGTGCGCAAGGTACGGCGATACTTCGATGGAGACAAAGCCGTCAACACCGTCCGATTCATCGAATACGGGACGCAGGATATCGCATGCATCCTGCACGTCTTTTATAGTAAGCGCCTCGTAAATTTCGTGCGCTCCTTTATTCTGACGTACAAGCTGTTTTATCTGCGAGTCATAATCGCTGCTGTTGGATATTGCTTTGTTGAAGATGCTGGGGTTTGATGTAATGCCCCTCAATCCTTCTTTGGTAACACGCTTTTTCAATTCTCCGCTCTTTATTTTTCCGCGGGTTAAGTTATCGAGCCAGTAACTTTGACCGTAATTTATAAGATTCAGTAATGTACTCATTATCTATTCTCCTTTGTTAAAGACCGTCCGGCAGGAAAATTTCCCTGACGGTAAAAGGTTGTTTTTCAAACATATTATTGTCATAAAATATAAAAAAATAATTGATGATCCGCCGGAAGATAAGAAAATTTTTATGATGCTTTTCACCATTGTTTATTCATTCAGTGTACCAAATTAACTATCGTTTTGTCAAACACATGTAATATATGTCAAAGATTTTTATTCCTTTGAATTATATGTACCGAAAGTGCGCTTAATAATTGACAATAGGCGTAATACTTAATAAAATATTATAAAACATTTCGGAATGAAATTAATAGCGTGTTTTTAGAGATATTAAATCACATTAAAAATGATGGATATGATTAACAAAGTGCTGCCGGTTCCCGGCTTTTATAAAAGTGAATCGGCGGGAAAGATATGGAAAGTCGATTATCAAAAAAGAGCAGAGGATGCCCGCGGATGGTCATCCGAACATAATATAAAACCGGCTTCCGAAGACGAATTTAAAATTTGTCTGCTTGCGGTTGATATGCAGAATACATTCTGCACTCCGGGATTCGAACTTTATGTTGCCGGACGCTCGGGTTCGGGAGCAGTGGATGACACACGGAGGCTGTGCGAATTTATTTATAAAAACATGAACAGCATAACCGAGATGATCCCTACTCTCGATACGCATCAACCCATACAGATATTTCATTCCATTTTCCTCGTAAACGACAAAGGAGAACACCCGGCGCCTTACTCGCTTATTACCCAAGAAGACGTTGAGAGAGGGAAGTGGAAAATTAACCATGAAGTATGCAAAAGCCTTTCAATCGATCCGAACTACGCACAACGGCACCTGCTTCATTATACCGGACAGCTGCAAAAGGGCGGGAAGTATAATCTTACCGTATGGCCTTATCACGCCATGCTCGGAAGCATCGGATACGCTCTCGCTTCTCCTCTAGAGGAGGCATTGTTTTTTCACAGCGTTGCAAGATACAGCCAGCCTCAATTTCAGATAAAAGGAAGAAATCCTCTTACCGAACACTATTCCGTCTTCGGACCGGAAATAAGAACCGGGACCGAAGGAAAAGTTATTGGAAAGAGAAATACGGAATTGATCGAAAAACTGCTCCGGTTCGATGCGATAATTATTGCGGGACAGGCAAAGAGTCATTGCGTTGCCTGGACAATAGAAGATCTCCTCGATGATTTGTTGATCCGCGAAAAGCATCTTACAGAAAAAATATATCTTCTCGAAGATTGCACTTCACCTGTTGTAATACCCGATGTAATAGATTATACCGAAGAAGCGGATGCAGCCTTCAGAAAATTTTCCGACGCCGGAATGCACGTAGTAAAATCAACAATACCGCTGCATATATGGCCGGGCTTTGAATCGGAATCACTATCAACATCACGATT
>JBJKTB010000119.1:0-9341 GCA_046703345.1 Ignavibacteriaceae bacterium | reverse complement strand
TTTTATTCAGATTTAATACATAACTGAAAAGAGAATATAAATAGGGAAATTATAAGTCATGGAAATTTTAAAAGCAGAAAAGCTGGAGAAAATATATCAGGACAACGGAGTTCCTGTTCACGCGCTGCGCGGTGTTGATATTGCCGTAAATAAGGGCGAGTATATTGTCATCGCCGGACCTTCCGGTTCGGGAAAGACGACACTTCTAAATCTGCTGGGCGCGCTTGACAAGCCAACAGAAGGGAAAATATATTTCGAGGGCGAAGATATTACCGAAAAGCCCAAAGACGAGCTTTCGCGGATGAGACTGCATAAACTGGGATTTATTTTTCAGGCGTACAATTTAATTCCGGTTTTAACTGCGATTGAAAATATAGAATTCAGCATGATGCTGCTGGGCATCTCTGATAAGGAAAGAAAAAATAAAGCTCTGGCGTTGATGGATGAGCTGGGAATAAAAGAACTGGCGAATAAGCGTCCGAATGAGATGAGCGGCGGGCAGCAGCAGAGAGTAGCGGTGGCTAGAGCGATTGTTAATAATCCGTCGGTAGTTTTGGCGGATGAACCTACCGCCAATCTGGATTCTGTTACGGCAGGTCATCTCCTTGACCTGATGGAAAAAATGAACGCCGAGAAAAATATTACTTTTATCTTTTCCTCGCATGACAAGCAGGTAATTGACAGGGCAAAACGTCTCGTTATTCTTAAGGACGGAAAAATAGAAAAATAAATCGTTCGCTGCGCTCACTCAAAAAGGAAAAGAAAAAATCGCCTCCTCTGCGGAGGCTTAAAAATAATTAGTAGTCTTCAAATTAAATGTGTGAACAACTTAGCTTTATTATAGTGTAGTTAATCAAGTCGTTTAAAATTAATTTATGCTGAAAATAAAATTTTTAATTATCGCCCTGATACTTATTGCCGTTAAGACTTTTGCTCAGGTAGATTATTCGTTTTCGGGTTACGTCGTCGATATGCCCATTTATACGGTAAACAGCAGCGAACTGTCTTCTTTCTTTAAACTTGATAAAAGTCAGTTTATGAATCTGACGCGTTTGCGATTGAGGCCTGAAGTTTATCTTTGGTCGGGCGCTCGAATGAATATAGAATACGAAGTTGACGCGACATATTCCAAGCAGAGCCTTTTTTCATTTACTAATGAAGTGAACACAAGCCGGCAGATTTTTAACTTAAGATGGACGCCGTATAACAAAAATAATATTACTATTACTCATTACATCGACAGACTTTATTTAAGGCAGGGATTCGGGTGGGGAAACATAATAGTCGGTCGGCAGAGGATTGCGTGGGGAGTTGGTAGAGTCTGGAGTCCGACAGATCTTTTTAATCCGATTAATCCTGCAAATTTCAGCAAGCTGGAAAAGGACGGAGTCGATGCAGCATCTTTGACTTATACTTTCGGAAAATTTACTGATCTTAATTTGGTGTACAACCCCATGAAAAATAGCGGCCAGAGCAATGCCGGATTCAGGTTCAGGACAAATTACGACGAATACGATCTGGCGCTTGTGGGCGGGTACTTCGATAAAAGAATTGTTGCCGGCGGCGATTTTGCCGGAAACTTCTTTGATGCCGGGATAAGGGGCGAAGGTATAATCTCGATGAACAAAGATACGCTGAGCGACAATTTTGTGAAATTTATTTTCGGAATGGACAATCAGTTCACCTCTAAGCTTTACGCAATGTTCGAGTACCAGTACAACGGACATGGAGCCTCTAATAAAGATAATTATGACCTTATAGGATTGATCAATGGGAAGATCCTCAATCTGGCGAAAAATTATCTTTTCCTGAGCGCGAGTTATATTTTAACACCGCTCATTACAGTTACTCTCTCTGATAATATAAACTTAAACGATAAAAGCGGCTATGTACTTGCCAACGGAGTGTACTCTGTTACCGGAAATGCTACGATTACAGCGGGGGCTCTCTTAACATACGGGAAAACTTTCACGGAGTACTGGTACTATCCAACCTCAGTTTATCTTCAGGGGGAATTGTACTTTTAATTTAGTCGCGATTTACTTCGCTAATTGTGCTTCGCTCCAGTATGATCTTCTTTTGTCTGCCCGCTCCGCTTTTTACTACAGCTACTCCGGTGAATATTACTACCGCCGCAAGAACTATTAGCCAGCTCATCTCTTCACCGAGTACCAGCCAGCCGAGAACAAGCGCAATAACCGGATTTATGTAAGCGTATGTGGATACAAATGAAAGCGGTAGATGAGTGAGCGCGTAAATATAAGAAGTATATCCGACGATGGAGCCGAAGACGAGCAAATAAGAAAACGCCAAGAAGCTTTTTTCGTTAAATGAAAATCTGGCGCCCTCACCCAGCGCAAGTCCGGCGCAAACCTGCAGCGCGCCTGCAATAACCATCTGAAGCGCCGCACCCAGAAGAGGATCAACTTTAATTTTTTTGTACTTCGAGTACACCGAACCGAATGACCAGGAAATTACCAGAATGAACAACGCAATCGTCCCTTTAAAATATGAGCTGTCGATAAGGCTTTTCCAATCGTGTCCGAGAATAAGAAAAACTCCTGTTAATCCGAGTATAAGTCCTATTACAATTCTCAAATTTATTTTCGGTCCCGACGGTAATACGGATTCCATACCTACAACCCAAAGCGGAATTGTAGTGATGAACAAGGAAGCCAGTCCGCTCGGTACCCACTGCTCGGAAAAGGTAAGCATAGCGTTGCCTATACCGATCAGGCAGACTGCAACAACAGCGATATGCAGTAAATTTTTTAAATCAGGCATCTTCCTTCCGGTTAAAAGAAGATAGGTGAGAAGAATGGAACCGGCAGCCAGCCACCTCGATCCGGCAAAGAGAAACGGCGGAAGATGGGACACGCCGATCTTTATTGCGAGATAAGTTGTGCCCCAGAAAATGCACACGTTTACGTATGCTATGTAAGCTTTAAGATTGTTTCTCTGCATTTTTTAACGGGAAAAATATTTCCGATTTTAGAAATTTCCTTGTGTGGAATGTATCAGCCGGCTCTTTGAAATAGTTATCTTAGCCTGGCTAGATTCAATCGATTAGGAATAAAAAAATTATTAAGTCACGCCTTAAAATACTCAATTTGAAAATTACATTAAAAAGCTGAAAATCCGGTTATAATTTATTCCGGGAGCTCAATTTAAATTGAGATTGAGCCGCCTTCATGCTATTTTTGTATGATATATTAGGCGAAATATTCACAAATAAAAAATAGAATTAGGAGAATAGAAATGACAACAATAGTAGATGTATTGGCGAGAGAGATTTTGGATTCGAGAGGAAATCCTACACTTGAAGTAGAGGTCCTTTTAGAGAGCGGCATCATCGGCCGGGCAGCTGTGCCTAGCGGTGCTTCCACAGGAGAGAATGAAGCAGTTGAATTGAGAGACGGCGATAAAAGCCGCTACAACGGTAAAGGCGTTTTAAAAGCTGTTGAGAACGTTAACGATAGTTTAGCCGATGAATTAATTGACTTCGATGCGGTTGACCAGATTGAAATTGACCAGCTTCTTATTTCTTTAGACGGTACGCCTAATAAAAGTGTTATGGGCGCAAACGCGATTCTGGGCGTATCTCTGGCATGCGCCAAAGCGGCGGCGGAAACATTAGGCCTGCCGTTGTACCGTTATATCGGCGGAACAAACGCGCGCACTTTGCCTGTTCCCATGATGAATATTTTGAACGGCGGAAAGCACGCAGACAACAACGTCGATTTTCAGGAATTCATGATAATGCCTGCCGGCGCTCCTTCTTTTAAAGAAGCGCTGAGAATGGGTGCAGAAACATTTCATTCTCTGAAATCGGTTCTGTCGAAAAAAGGCTACAACACGGCCGTCGGCGATGAAGGAGGTTTTGCTCCCAATCTGAAGTCAAACGAGGAAGCTATTGAAGTTATACTCGAAGCGATCGAAAAAGCCGGTTACAAAGCGGGAAGCGATATCTATATCGCTCTTGATCCTGCTTCGAGCGAAATGTGGGACAATGAGAAAAAAGCTTACCAGTTCTTTAAATCCGATAAGTCCTTCCTGGCTCCGGAGAAGATGGCCGACTACTGGGTAAACTGGGTAAATAAATATCCTATAGTTTCACTTGAAGACGGTATGTCCGAATTTGACTGGGACGGCTGGAAACTGCTTACAGATAAGATCGGCGATAAAGTGCAGCTTGTAGGCGACGATTTGTTTGTAACAAATACCGAGTTTCTGGCGAAAGGCATAGATCTGGGCGTAGCGAATTCCATCTTAATAAAAGTCAACCAGATCGGAACTCTAACTGAAACTCTGGAAGCTATTGAGATGGCAAAGAAAGCCGGCTACACCAACGTTATCAGCCACCGCTCAGGCGAAACGGAAGACGTAACCATAGCAGACATTGCTGTTGCTACTAATGCAGGACAGATAAAAACCGGCTCATTAAGCAGAACAGATAGAATAGCCAAATACAATCAGCTTCTCAGAATTGAAGAAGAACTGGGAACCGCAGGCGTTTTCCTCGGTCTTGATGCAATAAATTACAACGGTTAAAATTGGTATGAAACAATTAAGCCCGGATTCTTTTGAACCGGGCTTAAATATTAAAGAAACAAAATCAGGGAATTCCATAGCAACAGGCTAATTACCTAGTCATCATAATAATCCAAACAGACGGCTTAAAAACTATAACGGCCGTAAGATTAGCCCGCATATTAATTACAACTACCTGAGTCAGTTCCCAAAAGGAACGGGACACAGATCAAAAACTTCCAACAGGGAGATAACATGCCTAACAACTATCTGCAGAACTGCAATAATATCATCAAAAAAAATAAAATTGAAATAATAGATCTAAAGTGTATAGACCTTACCGGCCGGCTTCATCATATTTCTCTTCCGGTATTTCCCGGTATAATTGAAAAACTCCTCAATCAAGGGGTTGGGTTCGACGGTTCGAGCTACGGCTTCAGGAAAGTTGAAAACAGCGACATGATTCTAAAACCCGATCTCGCTACTGCCGTAATCGATCCTTTCAGAGAAGCGCCGACTCTCAGCTTTTACTCGCACATCGTTCTTACAGACAACGAGAGGACTCCTTTCGAACAGGACGGCAGGCATCTCGCTAAGAAAGCCGAGAAGCTTCTCAAAGAAATAACCGGAGCCGACAAATCCATGTGGGGGCCGGAGTTCGAGTTCTACATCTTTTCGAATGTGGAGTACGATACGCGTACATCTACTTCTTATTACAAAGTTGAGCACGCCGAAGAATTTTATAAGAAGGCTTACCACGCGGCAAATCCGTTCGATCTTTACGACGACTTTCGCGACGAAGCGTCCAAGCTGTTAAAGAGATTCGGCATTGAAGTAAAATATCATCATCATGAAACCGGCGAAAGAGGTCAGCAGGAAATTGAAACTTACTTTGCCGATCTTCTTACTACAGCCGACAACATTGTTACTGCAAAGTACGCGCTTTTTAATCTGGCCAGGCAAAAAGATCTGTTCGTTACTTTCATGCCCAAGCCGATGTATCACCAGGCCGGCAACGGAATGCATCTTCACCTTTTCCTTACGAAGAACGGCAGGAACGTATTCTATAAGAAAGGAGAGTACGGCAATATAAATGAACTGGGGCGGTACTTTATAGGCGGCATGCTGAAGCACGGCCCGGCTCTTTCCGCTTTTACCAATCCGAGTACCAATTCCTACAAGCGCCTTGTACCGGGATTTGAGGCTCCTGTCGCACTTACGTACGGGCAAGGGAACCGAGCTTCGGCTATAAGAATTCCTAAGTACGTGTCCAATCCCCAGGAAACAAGATTCGAGTACAGACCGCCCGACGCGACGGCTAATCCTTATCTCGCATTAATAGCCATGCTGCTTGCCGGGATGGACGGCGTTGTAAACAAAATCGATCCGGTTAAAGAAGGTTACGGGCCTAACGATAAAAATTTTGTGGAAAGCGATTTAAAAGACGACATAAAATTTCTGCCGCGCAACCTGGCTGAAGCTCTCGACGCGCTTGAAATGGATAATGCTTTTCTTAGAAGAGGAAATATTTTTACGGACGAGCTTCTTGAACAGTGGGTAAAGATCAAACAGGAAGAAATTATGTCTATTGGAACTATGCCGCATCCGTTCGAGTATAAGATGTACTTCAGCTTATAAAGAAGACCTAAGACCTCCTATAAAACGGCCGCTTCCTCTTATTTACCGGCGGCCGTTTGCATATATAACGATTTTCATGAACGACGTTAATAAAAGACTTACATTTTTATCTACTTAAGTTTTTCTAATCTCGCCACGCGTCCCTGTATTTTTCCTCATCCAGCGCATCCGAAGATAACAGCTTTTTAGATATGTGAAATGCCTCGTCCGTAATCTGACGGGGATAATTTTTAATCTCAAGAAGTTTTATCGCGTTGCCCGATGAGCAGGGGCCGTCATGTATTTTATGATCGAATATATACTCGCCGTTGTCCACGCTGTCGCTGAAGTGAAACATTCTGTAATTGTTTTCGAGCAGATACTGAAGTTCGATATCGTGAGTTGTAACGAAGACAAAATTTTCCCCGTCGAGATATTTCAGTACCGAAGTGGAAGCCGCCAGCCGCTCAACGGTATTGGTACCCCTGAATATTTCGTCGATTAAAAATATATATCCTTCGCTGCTGCGCGAAAGCTCCACAAATTCCTGAAGCTCTTCAACTTCAGCGAAGAAATAGCTTTTGCCGCTTTCCAGATCTTCATCCCGTTTGATGGCCGATTTAACGAACAAGCGGGGACTTGAAAAATTTTCTGCGAGACAAATGTATAAGGTTTGAGCAAGTATAAAATTAATGCCGACGGTTTTTATGAAGGTGGTTTTGCCTGACATATTGGAGCCGGTTATAAGCGCCGAATTCCGGAGTCCGCTCAAAGAATTGGAAACCGCATTCTCAATTAGCGGATGATACATCCCGGCAAACTTGATTAATTTTTCTTCGCCGAAAACAGGATTGCAAAAAGCGCCGATTTCTTCAAGATACGACGCAACGGAAATGAGCGCATCGAGCTTTCCTACAGATTCATAGATATCGCTTATTTCTTTCTGATGTTTTAAAAGAGTGCTGACCGATCTGTAATAAGCTATTACGTCAAATAGCAGGAACATATTTAAGTACTCTATCAAAACGACGAGCAGTTCGTTCATCGCCGTTTTGTCTATAATTAGAAAGCCGAGTTTAGAGCGCATTTTTTTTAAAAGCGATTTTTTCTTCCGTAGTGTTTCCAGCTCGGCCACCTGGTATCCGGTTTTTATTTTTGTAAGCGCCGACGCGCTCGAAATAAGAGAATTCAAACTCGAAAATCCGCTGAAGTATCTATATATTTTTTTCGCGTAAATTTTATTGATTGCAAGATTATTTATAAGAAGCGGAACCGCTATAAAAAGAAAGGCGCCGTTAAACGCAACCATAACCGCCGACGCTAATGTAAACAGAGAGAATAAATAAAAAATCGGATAAAATTTGGTGAAGGGAAGATCTTCTTCAAAAAGAAGATGAGGGATAAAATACGCGTTTACGTTATCAAGATTTAAAATATTAAGCTGAATCGATTCTCTCAGCTTAGAATCCGTTCTTAAACTTTCTATCAGCCGGTAATTTCTTTTTAAGACGTTTTCATCTCTTTCGTATCTGTGAAGCATATGATACAGATACTGCTGGCCGGTATAAGAAGTGCATCTGTCCATCTTTGCAAATATCGAATCAAAATTAAGATCGTTCCATGTCCTGCTGTCAACCATATTCTCTTTTTCACCGGTGTGCACGATAGTATTGAATATCGAGATGAGATCAATGTTCCTGAATCTCTCAATTTCTTTTCCCCACTGCGCTCTTAGAAAAGCAAGCTTTTTTTTGTTGCGAAAAGACATAAAGTTCCCGTCATTCTTAAAATTACAAATCTAATCTTTAATGATAAGGCGAAGTGTGCGCATCATCTAAGTTAGTATAAACTTTTTTATAATATAAAAATTAGTGAGGCCTGGAAAAAATAAAATTACGGTTTCAGGATATTAAAAAAGCCCAGTCAGACTGTTTCTTCAGAAAGTCTGCTGTATACAGCATTAACTAAGGAATCGTAATTAAATCCTTCAGGGTAGATGGGTTCGAGGAATTTTACCTTTATTTTTTTCCAAGGCCTCGGTATACGGCTTCCTCTGGGAAGCGCTTTAATCGCTCCGTTAATGGAAACCGGAACGACCGGCACGTTGAGTTCGCGGCTTAGTATCGCAAAAGCTTTTTTAAATTCGCCGAGTTTCCCGGTGTAAGATCTGGTTCCTTCGGGGAAAATTATTATCTTCTTACCGCTTCTCAGAACCGCAGCCAGCTTCTGCAGCGATTGCTTCAAGTCCCGGTTAAGATCCATAATTATTACATTGTTGCGGTTGGCAAAGGCTTTAACAAATCTGTTTCGCAAATGTTTTTCTTTTGCGTAGAAGTAAGTGTTCTTCATAGTTCTGTTTTTAAGCAGAACGGAGACGAAAAGTCCGTCGAAAAAGCTTTGATGATTCGGCGCGATGATGCACGGTCCGTCAGGGATATTCTCGGCGCCTTCTCCTTTGAATCTGAAATAGATTTTGAAGAACACCTTTGAAATATTTTTTAACAGATTCTGCGTGAACCAGCTTTCGGGAAGTTTTAAATCGACTTTTTCTTTAAATATCTCAGTCCATTTTACCGTCTCAACCGAAATTTTATTCTTCTTTTCCTTCATGAAACGCGATAGTTTTTCAACAGTAGGATGGTGAAGAAAAACATCTTCCTGAAGCTTTAAGCCGAAAGTGGATTCAAGGAAAACCTGGAGATTTACTTTATCCAGAGAGTCCAGCCCGAGATCAATTTCTATGTGGTCGTCAGGCGCAACGCTGCTTTTTTTCTGTTCCATTAGAAAGTCGCGAATAACTGTGTACTCTTCGAACTTAGGTTCTTCGGTGCGCACACCATCTTTTTTAGAATCTTCAATAATTTCGTCTAATTTAAACCGTTTTATCTTTCCGAGCCGCGTTTTGGGAAGTTCGTTCTTGCACAAAACAAATTTTGTTATTTTTTTATAAGGCGATACTGCGCGGTTGTATTTGTCGATCACTTCCCAGCGGAATACTTCTTCCAGATTATGAACAGACTTATCTTTCAGTTTGCTGAAGTCTGGAAACAACGCCGCGGTGAGATTATCGTTACGCATGAACACGCCGGCTTCGGCAACAATATCGGAGACAGATAAAAGTTTGTTCTCAATCTCCTCGGGATTTATATTCTTCCCGTTTGATAGAACGATAATTTCTTTCGAGCGCCCTGTTA
>JBJKTB010000118.1:0-3626 GCA_046703345.1 Ignavibacteriaceae bacterium | reverse complement strand
ACAGATAAACACCTGACGATAAATTCCTTCCCGCAGTGTTCATATCAAATGTTACGCTGTACCGGCCGGCGCTTCTGTAGCCGGAGGCAAGAGTTGCCGCTTCGTTGCCGAGAACGTCGTACACCTTCAGCGTAACATAACCGCTTTTAGGAACTGCGTAAGTTATAGTCGTGGTCGGATTGAAGGGATTGGGATAATTCTGGCCAAGCACATACTCCGAAGGGACATTACGGACTCCGCCGCTTACTGCGGTAGGAGTTTTCAGTTTCAGTCCCGCGTTAGCGAAATCATAAAATTCGCCGGCCGCAAGTATTAAGGTATCGGTCCTTGCCGTGGTATCGTTTATTGAAACCGCGTGCGAGTTTATTGTTGAGTCGCTGCCGGTACCGGCCGTAATAAATTTATAATCCTGGTTGCTTCCTTCCAGAGTAAAATTAATATAATATCCGCCCGGCTGAAGCCCCGCAAAAGTGAAATGTCCCGAAGAATCGGTAGCTGATGAATCAACCATGTTACCGGTTCCGGTGCTCCGGAGATCTATCATAACTCCCTGAACTCCTTTTTCACCCGGGTCCTTTAAGCCGTTGCCGTTCTCATCGTACCATACCGTTCCTCCCAGCGACGCCGGAAGTATACCCTTCGTTATACTGCCGTTCTTATAATCAATAGTTAAAGTTGTTCCGCCTTCATCGGTTATTTCACAATACGCAGTCATGAACTTTAATTGAGTGCTGTCTTTAAAATTCGTAAAGACGAGATTCAGCAAAGTCCCGTCTCCGGTGTTTAGAGAATTTAAATCATACCAGCCTATTGTAATAATGCCTTTGCTTGCACTCGAAAGAAACGTACCCTGACTAATAGACGTCGTACTGTCAAAAATGACGGCAGTTGTGTCGTATTGTATCTTCAGACTTATTGCCCCGATGTTGTTGAAGTTTGTTACTTTAAGCGGGACTACCAGCGTATCAGAAGCGTGATAATACGCCGTATCCGGTATGCTGAGTGTAATTTGCGCGTAATTCATAGCGTAAAACGAAATGACCAAACCGAGTATTGTAAATAATTTTTTCATATCTCTTTCTTTTTTTAATTTAAATTTAAACAAATTTTATGCCGTAAATTCAAACTTCCATCCCTTTTAAATTCCCTAAGATTTAATGTTTAATTCCCCTCTCCTTTCCAAGGAGGGGTTAGGGGTGAGGTTAGGGGTGAGATTGGGGGCGAGATTGGGAGAGAGATTGGGTGTGAGGATAGGAGTAAGATTGAAGTGAGGCCTATGAAATTTTTTCGCGGCAGCGAATCTTTTTAGTAAGTTTACAATAAATAATCAGCGTCACTGGATAACAGCAATGAACGAAAATACATTAGTAAGCTTCGACGAACTAAAACAGCAGTTCGAGCGCGTGCTCGTTAAAGAAGGCTTTAACGTTAGCCACGCCCGACTCATAGCCGGTATCTTCGCGGAAAACGATTTGTCAGGTAAACACTCTCACGGACTAAACAGATTTTCCGGCTTCATAGAATCTGTACGTAAAGGCTACGTCGTTAAAAACTTGGAGCCAGTAATCTCGTCTTCCTTTAATGCTCTTGAGCAGTGGGACGGCAGGTCCGGCGCGGGACCCGTTAATGCAATGCGCTCTATGGAAAGAGCTTTAACGCTCGCCGGAAAATTCGGCGTCGGCTGCGTAGCACTAAGAAATACAAACCATTGGATGTGCGGAGGTACTTACGGCCGTAAAGCCGCTGAAGCGGGATTTATTTATATAAGCTGGACTAACGCTATCCCGATGATGCCTCCATGGGGAAGCTCCGATCCGAAACTCGGCAATAATCCTTTCGTCGCAGCGGTGCCTTCCTCTAAAGGACATGTGGTTCTCGACTTCGCGATGACACAGTATTCGTACGGACAGCTGGAAATACTTAAACAGCAAAATAAATCAGCCGCATACGATGCCGGCTACAACAGCGGCGGCAGTCTTACAAAAGATCCTTCCGAGGTTATTAAAACAAAAAGAGCTCTGCCCGTCGGTTTATGGAAAGGCGCAGGATTCGCACTAGTTCTCGATCTTATCGCGTCTATTCTTTCCGGCGGTAATTCATCTTTTAAAGTTGGTAAACTGGGAGCCGACACAGGCGTTTCGCAGGTATACATAGCATTCGATCCTTCGCTGCCGGGAGTAAAAGAACACGCTCTTGAAATCATTAATGAGACGATTGATGATCTTCATTCAAGCGGAGCAATAGATAAAAATGAAATTCTTTATCCCGGCGAGTCTTCAGCCTCAAAGAGAGAGAAGTATTTGAAAGAAGGCATTCCTCTTAATTCAGCACAATGGAATGTCCTTCTTAAAATGTAATAATCAAATTATTTATATTGCCGTCAGCTTCAGCTGACGGCTGCAAAAAATGCAAACCAAACTTTCTCCCCTGCACAATCAGAGCTTACCCTGTACCGGGATGGTTTGGTGTCAGTTGAGGGTAATTACTTACTCCTTTCGTTATAGCCCTTCTCCCCGTACGGCTGCAGCTTCTCCGTCCACATCTGCTCGAGCAGCTCAACTTCCTCCTTATAGTCAGTTCCGGGTTCATCCTTAGGCTTAAGCTCATCGAGTATTTCGAATTTTATATTATCCTCACCGAACTGATTGTAATCGCTCTGCAGTTCCTTAATTCCTTCGCTCCCGAACTTAAGCTCGAACTTATGCCTGTTTATTCTGGCGGGGATGTTAAGGCTTCCCGCGATAAATATTTTCCCGTTGACGAGGTTTGTTATCTTGTAAACTCCCATTGTCGGGACTTTCTCCTTATACTCTTTTTTTATTTCCGATTTGTTTATCATTTTATCTGCCATGTTTATTTCCTTTAAGACTTTTCTTGCTTCACGCCTTCATTCACCGCCGCGTTCAGCCGGTAAATTTGTTTATCACGACACATAATTCCTTCCTCAATCATCAGCCTGCGTATAGCGCAGTGATCTTCGAATGTCCGATTAATAATATCATCAACCTGCTTCTCGGCGTACTCTTTTCCCGCCTCGAATTTTTTTATAAACTCGTCAAGAACTATCATCTTTTTCTTCTTCTGCACCGGCAGCTTCGTAAGCTTTCCTTTTTTGAAAAAGGCTTTCAGCACCTTCTTCCTGTATTTTTCCATCCTCTCTTCCTGCGCGTATTTCTCTATATCGTCAAAAGCAACAAGCTCCCTTAACGGCATGCCGATTACCTCTTCTTTTATATGATATATGATGTAGTACTGCTCCTTTGTCTTGTATGCAAGCCCCGCGCTTTCCAGCTTCTTTAAATGAAAAGAAACCGTCGACACCGCAAGATCCAGCTTTTGCGCCAGCTCTTCCACATAATGCGGCTTCTGAAGAAGCGCGTTCAGTACACGCAGCCGCGATGTATCGGCAAGCGATTTTATTATTTCTATGCTTTCTTTTATTTCCATGGAATTACTAAAATATATTTATTTCGATATTTGTCGAAGCAAATATAGTTTAACAAAACATCAACCGCAATCTGATTCTATGCTTATCGAAACAAATATTAATTATAACAGGAATAAATATTTGCCGGCGTCAGAAAATATTATGATTTGCACTCCGTGATGAAATAAACTTATTATTC
>JBJKTB010000117.1:0-8883 GCA_046703345.1 Ignavibacteriaceae bacterium | reverse complement strand
AAGGAGATTGCCGAATGGACCAAACAGTTGGGATTAACGCTTGTTAATTTTACTCCGGGGACATCATCGAATCAGGACTGGACATATCCCGGGCTCGGCAAAAAATATGTAAGCAGCGATACTATATATGAGCGGATACTCCGTTATGAAAAAGAATCACCCGACGGCTTGAACGGATTTATACTTCTTACTCATCCGGGAACCGACGAAAGAAGGGCCGATAAATTTTATAACAGGCTGGATGAACTTATTACGCTGCTGCAGAAGAAAGGGTATAAGTTTAATCTGCTCGGAGATTCTTTAAAAAGATAGATCGTGCCTGACTCAGAATTTATTTCTGCAGCCCGGCTGCCGTCCGGAAAATTATCCGGCCGAAGCTTAAGCGAGATCAGCTAAACTCATTTTATTAAATTCGTTTCCGGTTAGAATATTTTCATCTTCCCTAAAATTTTAAGCCGTACCTAATAACATGAGGGTAAATCTGGACGGCCGGAGAAGGGAAGCGGTAATAATTTAAATTTCGTTTCAGCAGATTCCAAAACCAGCCGCTACCCGGAAGTGCGCTTAAATTCCAATCGATGCCTACATAGAAGCGATGATTTCCTCCGTCGAGAATATTAAACTTCTCCACGCTATGCCCGACTGCAATATTGATGAATGCCGGATAATACTGCCGTATACTTTCATGCAGAAGATTATGAACATTAATACACGGCCAATCGTACGTGCTTTCATAGTCATCTATGATGGATCTGTTTGAACCCGATTTAAATCTGTCGGAAGGGTAGAAGCTGATTTTAAAATTAAGATTTCTGAGAAAAAAATATTATGCTGAAGAACCGGGAAAGCAACTTCGAATGCGTTGGCCGTAAAATCTCCCCAGCTGAATCCCCACTGTTTTGAGAATCCGTCTCTTACTTCAACGTAAGATTCATAGAGAAGCGAGAGAGAAGCCGCGTAAATTAGGCTTTGGGGCCCATCAAGCCCCGCCCATTCGAATGCCTATGAATATATATTTGCTTTTAGATAAGGGAAAAAGAAATGAACGAATTTAGCCTCTTCTAATGTGTACTTCCAATAGTTATTCCAGTCGAAATGGAACCTGCTTTTTTCGCCTTTCCACCAAAGTTCATTTTGTATTATATGGCCGTATACAAAAGCTCCGGCGGTAATTTCCGAGATTACGTATAACTTTGCGTTGTCGATTCTGCCGTGCCGTGCGGAATCGGCCGGTGATTGTGCCGAGTCGGTTTTTGTCAACAAAATAAGACAGACGAAAAGTACAAGTCTGAAACTGCGTTTCATTTTTCTTAAATTTGTAACGGATGTTTATATACGTTTATCAAAACAATCAAGAAGAATTCAAAATCAAAATGCCGCAGCTGCATCAATGCCGGCAGCTTTAATAATTAAAAATTTTTAAGGAATTTATATGGAACCTAAATGGCTTGAGTGGGCAAAAGAGCTGCAGGCAATTTCACAGAACGGATTAACCTTTTCGGAAAATGAATTCGACATTTTGCGTTATGAGCGAATAAGAGAAATAGCCGCGGAAATAATGTCGGCGCATTCCGGTACAAGTTCGGAATTCATAAATGATTTATTTAAAAAGCAGGACGGCTACGCTACTCCCAAAGTAGATGTGCGCGGTATAGTCTTCTTAAACGATAAAGTACTTCTGGTTAAAGAAAAGGCCGACGGCGGATGGACGCCTCCGGGCGGCTGGGCCGATCCTAACGAAACGCCCAGCGAATCCGTAGAGAGAGAGGTATTTGAAGAATCAGGCTTCCGGGTGAAAGCCGAAAAAATTCTTGCGGTTTACGACAGGACAAAACAAGGGCATACACCGCCGTTTCCGTTTCACGTTTACAAAATATTTTTTTACTGCAGATTGATCGGCGGCAAGAAAACTTTAAGCAATGAAACTGACGGTGTTGACTTTTTTGATGTGCGAAATCTTCCGCCGCTTTCCTTAGCCCGTGTTAACGAAAAACAATTGAAAAGATTTTTTGAACATCATCTAAATAAGGAAATGCCGTCCGAGTTCGATTAAAAGTACAATTTATTTAAAAAGGAGATAAAATTGGAATACAGGAAATTCGGTAAAACAGATTTAACTGTTAGCACCGTGGGCTTCGGTGCATGGGGAATTGGCGGTCCGGCTATGGCAGGAAATATTCCGATAGGCTGGGGAAGCGTGAACGATGAAGAATCTATCCGTGCCTTGAAAGCGTCGTTCGATCTAGGAATTAATTTTTACGATACTGCCGACTTTTACGGATTGGGGCACTCCGAAGAATTAATCGGCAAAGTTTTCGCGGATGACGTTAAAGTAATCGTTGCCACTAAAGTGGGGCATAGACTAAAGGAGGACGGCTCATTCTTTCTTGATTATTCGAAGCAGTATATCATAGAAGCGTGCGAGAATAGTTTGATGCGCTTAAAGCGAGAGAGTATTGATTATTACCAGCTGCACTCCGCAAGGCTTGAACATCTTAAACAGGGCGAATGCATCGAAGCCATGGAACAGCTTAAATCAGAAGGTAAAATAAAATACTGGGGCTTGTCTCTAAACACGTTTCATCCGGAACCCGAAGCAGAATTTCTTATCAATAATAAATTGGGAGACGGGTTTCAAATTGTATACAACATCATCAATCAAAAGGGGAAAGATATTATTATCAAGGCTTCCGGCAACGGCTACGGGATTATAGCGCGTATGCCGCTGCAGTTCGGACTTCTTACCGGCAAATTCGATAAGAACACCAGTTTCAACAAAAACGACCACCGGGCATTCAGGCTGACTCCGGAAATTATGGCGGCTTCACTCGATGCTCTTGAAGAGATATGGCCTATTGCCGAGAAGTACGGTATATCTAAAACTGCCTTAAGTCTGAGTTATGTTTTAAGTCTGCCGGAAATCTCCACAGTCATCCCCGGAATCAAGACTGTTGAACAAGCGAAGATGAACACTTCGGACATTATAAAACTAAATATTGAAGATAAGATGTTAATCGAAAAATTGTATGCGGAAAGATTCAGCAAAGTTGTTGACCTTATGGAAAATCAGGGCTGACCGATAAGTCTTCGACGTGAGTTTCTCTTAAAATTTTTTGTGCAGTTACAAATCGCAGAAGCCGAATTTACGATACAAATCGTACGCGTCTGCCGAAACCGGATCAGTCTCTTTCAGTAGAGAGCGCGGGTAGGAAATTTATTTTTGGGCATGGTATCTCTATAGGAATTGGATAGCCAAACGAACTTGCATAATTAAATTGAATTTTTGAGAGGATATTTTGCAAGATAATCACGGAATTATAGGCAAACTCATCAGAGCGGCATATAATTTGTTATAATCAGCGTTTAAAAAATAATTCGTATTATCCAACCCAGTTTTCGGCGTATGTTGACTTAAATGTTGCAGTGTTTTTCTGCGCAACAAAGTTATTTGATTTTACGCAAATGGTCGGAATGTCGGAATATCTTAAAACTTTGTTTGCCACGCTTCCAGTTATCAGGTGAGAAAGACCCGTCCATCCGTGCGAGGCAATTACAATCAGATCAATATTATTGTTTTTTGCGTAAAGAAGGATTTGTTCGTGAGCTTTGCCTTCTTTCAGTACTTCCATTAACGGCATGCCTTGAAAAGAAACTTTGTTGATGAATCTCCTTAATTCTTCTTCGGCTTCAAGAAATCTAGTTTGTTCGAATCTTTTCAGATTGAATTCATCACGAATAGGTTTTGATTTGTAGAATTGATCGATTATGTGAAGCACATGAAGAACGGATTTATTCTGTTTTGCCAGGTGGCAGCCGAGTTCAAGAGCAGGTATCGAGTTCGATGAAAAATCTGTAGGAACCAAAATGTTTTTGAAGTCTAACATTTTTCCTCCTCCAATAATTTCGAAACCCTTTCATCGTATCGATTAATCTAAAGCAGCCGATTCAATTTTTTTAATTAAACTGTCAAAACTGCGAGCTGTTTAGTCACTTCCGATAAGTCAAACGGTTTGTAAAAGACTGTTGTTGCATATTGACGGATGTCAGGGTCGAAGGTTTTATTATGATTCTCATAAACATAAGTGAGAAGCAATGGTACGTCGCTGTTATTTTCTCTAAATTCTTTGCAGAATAATACAATCTCTTTGGATAATTCAGTGTCTAAAATTAGTAGATCGAAATCTTTACCTTCAGTAAGCATTTTTAAAACGTCAAGATTGGTCGTAGTTGTGACATCGAAATCATTTTGAAGATACATGAAAAGACTCAGGCAAATATTCGAGTCGGAACTATAGACAATGATGTTTTTCATCTCAAAGAAAACTTATGAAAATTAGAAATTTAAAATAATTTAGTAGTTGAAGCGCAAATTTAGAAGGCTATTTACGTGCCAGGAGTGAAAGATGAGATATGTCTCACCGGTTCAAGTCAATACGAGTCGTTTTTAGGCTAAAAAAGCGAATTCTAAAACAAATTAAGGCATTGAACACGGCAAGATGTTCCCGTGAATGAAAAATGAGTTTACCAATTTTCTAGAAATGAGAATAAGAATTCAATTTTTCAGCACTTTTTAAGCTGCTATGCCTTGATGTCAAGTTCTTTTAGTTTCCTATAAAGCGTTGATAAACCTACTCTTAGTATATCCGCAGTTTTTTCTTTATCGAAATTATTATTCTCGAGGGCTTTATAAATATAATCCCGTTCGAATTTTTTGACGGAATCCTCAAGAGAACCCATCTTGGAAAAATCCGTTATTCCAGTCTTAGAATTAAATATTTCAGGCAGCTCGGATAGAGTTATAAATTCGCCTTTGCAGAAGATCACAGCCCGCTCCATTACGTTTTCAAGTTCTCTTATCTCGCCTTTCCATTCGTAAGCAAGCAGAGCCCGCATCGCGTCCGGATCGATTCCTTTTATGTTCCTGTTCATCTCTTTTCTGTATTTATCTAGGAAATGGTCGGCGAGCAAAGGAATATCTTCTTCTCTGTCTTTTAGAGAAGGGAGATTTATTTCCACTATATTAAGGCGGTAATAAAGGTCTTCCCTGAACCTTCCCGCTATAACTTCTTCTTTAAGTTCGCGGTTAGTTGAGGCTATAAAACGCACGTTAACTGAGAATGCCGTTGTCGAACCGACAGGCGTATATTCTTTTTCTTGAAGAACTCGAAGTAATTTTACCTGAAGCTGAAGCGGCAGTTCGCTTATTTCATCAAGAAACAAAGTACCGCCGTCAGCGGCTTTTACAAGTCCTTCTTTATCGGAGATTGCTCCGGTAAAAGCTCCTCTTTTATGTCCGAATAGTTCGCTCTCGATTAAATTTTCAGTAATGGTTCCGCAGTTTACGGCTATTAGCGGTTTGTTTTTTCTTTTACTGTTATAATGAAGCGCGCGGGCAACCAATTCTTTTCCGGTTCCGCTCTTACCGGTAATAAGTACGGTGGTATCGGTTTCGGCTACAGTTTGAATCATATCGTATATTTTTTTGATAGCCGGACTTTTACCCACTATTCTCTCAAAATCAAAATTGCGCTGAATTTCTTTTCTTAAAAGCCGGTTCTCAAGCAGCAGATTTTTAACTTCAAAGAGTCTTCTAATTTTTATAAGAAGTTCATCGAACTCTACGGGTTTCAAAAGATAGTCGCTTGCACCGTTTCTCATTGCGCTGATTGCCGTATCGAGAGAACCAAAAGCCGTCACTATAACAACCGAAGTCTGTATATTAAGCTTTTTAATTTCTTCAAGAAGCTCTATGCCTTTCATTTCAGGCATTTCAAGATCGGTTATAACTAGATCGAACGATTCTTCAAGAAGTTTGTTATAAGCGGCCATACCGTTTTCAGCTTCCTGAACTGTATAGCCCTCTTTTTTCAGCACAAAAGTCAATGATTCTCTAATAATATCTTCATCATCCACCACTAATATTCTTTCGGGCATTTCCTATCCTTTTAATTTTTAAGGTTGAATTGGCAATGTAATTGTAAATTTAGTCCCTTGCTTCAAAGTACTGTCAACTTTAATATCCCCCTGAAAACTTTTAACTATACCGTAACTCACCCACAGACCGAGTCCGGTACCTTTGCCTTCTTTTTTGGTTGTGTAAAAAGGCTCGAAAATTTTTGAAAGATTGTCTTCCGGTATGCCTTTTCCGTTGTCGGTGAAAATTATAATAACATTATCTTCGTTCACATCCGACTCGATGAGAATTTTATTTACATTTTTACTTGATCCGGCGTCAGCAATCGCGTCAACCGCGTTCAGCAGGATATTAACGAAGTTCTGCTGAATCTGGTCGGATATAAGAGGTAGAAGCGGGATCTTCTTATTTAAATTCAAATCAAAAACTATATCTTTGGCTTTTGCCCCGACTTTTACTATTTCTACCGCTTCGAGAATATTCTGATTAATATCTGTAAGCTGCAGTTCGTAATTAGAGGGCCTTGAAAAATCGACAAGGTCGCGGATGATCTTAGAAATCCTGGTAACCTGCTTTTTGATAAGCTCAAGCTTTTCTTTTGCGAATTCATCGTTTGTTGAGCGCTGAACAACCTGTACGAGTGCAGAGATGGAAGCGAGCGGATTTCCAACTTCGTGGGCTACTCCAGCGGCAAGAGTTCCGATGCTTTCCATTTTCTGAGTATGAATTAATTGCTTTTCGAGGAGTTTCTTTTCCGAAAGATCTCTATGTATTCCGAAGAATCCCGTAACCTTTCCTTCTTGGTCAATGATGGGTGAAATAAGAAGCTGAGTGTAAAACGCATCTCCGTTTTTCCTTCTGTTTTCTACCTCGCCAACCCAAACTTTCCCGCTATTAATGGTCGACCACATCCTGGACCAGAATTTTTTAGAATGCTTTCCGCTGCTGAATACGTTTGGATTTTTACCTATCAATTCTTCTTTGCTGAAACCGGAGGCTTCAACGAACGCAGGATTGATATATACCATTTTCCCCTGAAGATCAGTAATCTGCACAGGATTTACTGTATTCTGCGCAACGTAATAGAACCTCATCAATTCTAATTCTTTCAGCCGTATGTCGGTAATGTCTCTGGAAAGTACGAATATTCCGTTAACGATATTTCCATTATGATTAAAGTCATAAGGGAAAAAGAAAAGATCAATATCATACAACTTTCCGCCGATTCTAAACTTAGTAAATAGATTTTGAATCTTTTTATCTTCGATACAGGAAGTAAATGTGAGCCGGACTTTTCCTGTGAATGCAGGTTCGATTAAATCAAAGAAATTCTGGCCTTGTAATGTGCCTATGGTAACCTTTAAACTGTCGTACACAGCTTTGTTTAATTTCAAAATTTCACCGGAATATGTTAAAACAAAACACATATCCTGAAAATTATCGAACAAGTCGAAGTTGAACTGATAATTATCACTCATTGACTAATTTGCTTCCGTTATTGGCTGAATTTTTCTCATCAATATTACGCAAAGTTAGATAATATGGCAATTTTAATTAAACCGGTGTCTGTAGTATTTTTTAATATTATATATAAAATAATGCCAATCTGCTTCAAATTCATCATTTTCGCAAAAATGAAAATTCTTTCATTATTCAAAGTTTCAAAAGAATCAATGATTTAATCCTTTTGTTAGGCTGCGTATGGAATTTCTCGTTTCTGAGAAGCTGTTTAACACGCTTCCAATCAATGAGAAATTATTCAAAAGAATATATAGCCTAGTTAATTTAAATAATGCTGAAATTGAGCGAATTTTTGGTTGTTTTACTTTTAAATATGTTTGGAATGAAGATTGCTTATATAAAACGACGGCGGAAAAATACGTCAATTTTATTACAAGTTCTTAGTTTAATGAAGGGTATTGTTTCTTATAATTATGGGAACAAGGTTGATTGCTGTTTGAGAGGAAAAATCGACCGATCAGAGTAAAGGTTCTTACTATCTCTTGCCAAATATATCGGATAGTAAAACCTTTAATCTAATCTACCTAGTAATGATTAAAAATGTAGCCTCTCTTCTTTAAGCCCACCTTGGGGCATGGTGAATGTTGATCCGCAAGTAGACCACTATGCCCCAAATGTTTTCCACTCGTAATTTGCTATTTCCTTGAAAGATTGTCAACTAAAAATAAGTGTTATAACGCTTAAAGTGACTACTGTCACGATAACCTGTTGAAATCATAATCATTTATCTGATAGAAAACCGCCGATTAACCTGTTCAGCTGTTCAAACTCAATCAGAAATGCATCATGTCCGTATATTGATCTTATTTCGGCGTATTTCGAATCGGGTATTAAAGACGCGATTTCTATTTGTTCGTTTACCGGGTACAATACATCCGAGTCAATCCCGATATTTAGCGACTTTGCTTTTATTGAGCCGAGAACATCCCTGATATTTCCCCTATTAAAACCAACATCATGGGCATCCATAGTTTTCGTAATTTGATAATAAGTATTCGCGTCGAATCGATTTACAAGTTTAATTCCCTGATATTCAAGGTAACTTTCTACCTGAAACTCTCTTCCTCGTGATCCGAGTTTTTCGACTTTTTCTCTGCCGAATTTTCTATTGAATGAAACGTCGCTCCGGTAGCTGATCATAGCAATCTTTCGAGCAAGACTCAAACCGTTTACAGGCTGATCGTCGTACCTTCCTTCATTCCAGACCGGATCATTCGTGATTGCATTCCTTGCGGTTTCATTTAATGCTATTGCCCAGGCCGAATGCTTCGCCGCAGTTGCGATAGGGATCATACTTTTTACAATTTCGGGATACATTACCGCCCATTCAAGAACCTGCATACCGCCTAGTGATCCACCGGCCACAGTCTCAATCCTGTTTACTCCAAGCTTTTTAAGTAACTCATACTGAACCTTTACCATATCTCTTACTGTGTATTCAGGAAAAT
>JBJKTB010000116.1:0-3169 GCA_046703345.1 Ignavibacteriaceae bacterium | reverse complement strand
TCTTTCGGATTGGGATGAACTTCAAGGAACAATGCGTCAATCCCCGCTGCTGCTGCGGCTCTTGCGAGCGGCTTTATGTATTTCGGCTCGCCGCCGCTAGTATCGCCTTTGGACGGAAGCTGAACTGAGTGTGTCGCGTCCATAACTACCGGATATCCGAATTCCTTCATTATAACGAAAGATCTCATATCAACTACAAGATTATGATATCCGAAAGTAGTCCCTCGCTCGGTCAGCATTATATTTTTGTTTCCCGTCGATGCGATCTTCTCGGCAACATGTTTCATATCGTCAGGCGCCAGGAACTGCCCTTTCTTTACATTAACTGCTTTCCCGCTTTTGCCCGCCGCTACTAGAAGATCAGTCTGCCTGCTTAAAAAAGCCGGTATCTGCAGAACGTCTGCCGCCTCGCTGGCCGGATTAATTTCTTCGGCCGAATGAACGTCGGTTAAAATGGGAAGATCAAATTCTTCAGCTGCCTTTTTCAGTATAGCAAGCGCTTCACCATCGCCCATTCCTGAAAATGAATTAATGCTTGTCCTGTTGGCTTTTCTATAGCTTGATTTAAAAATGAAAGGCATGCCGAGCTTTTCAGTTATCTCTTTAATCCGTTCGGCGGTATTTAATATTAAAGATTCGCTTTCAACTACACACGGACCGGCAATAAGAACAATCGGACTGCCTCCGCCTATTTTTATTCCTTTTACTTCAATCATCGGGAATTCAATATTTATACTAATATCGTGAATTAACTTTCTAAATATAAGTAAATTCAAATCGTTTTATCCATTATTAGCCGGCTATTGCCGAAGAACTGCCGCTTTTTCATTTGACGGCGGGCATTGAATGCTGATTGAAACTTAGATTATTTCGTCGTATTATTGAACGCGGAAATCAAAAAAAGCACATATGCCGTCAAATAAAACTCTAATAAAATTTACAGCTACAAGAATGTTTAACAAGAATACTTTTAAACTATCGCCCCTCATTATTGCAGTAATTTTTATGTACGCTTCGGTAATTCAGGCGCAGCCTCAAAAAGTAATGAATTCCTCTCAGTTAAAAACCGCGCTTGAAAAGCTTAACGTTCTAGGCAGCGTTCTTTATGTCGCCGCCCATCCCGACGACGAGAACAACGCCCTTCTGGCTTATTTTACTAAAGGAATGAAACTGCGCACCGGTTACCTTTCGCTTACGCGGGGCGACGGCGGCCAGAATCTTGTGGGCACCGAACAAGGCGACCTGCTGGGCGTCTTAAGAACTCAGGAACTCCTCGCAGCTAGAAGAATCGACGGCGCCGAACAGTTCTTCTCTAGAGCTATCGACTTCGGCTACTCTAAATCTGCTTCGGAAACTATGCGCATCTGGGGCAAAGATAAGATACTTTCAGACGTGGTGTGGATAATAAGAAAATTCAGGCCCGACGTAATTATAACGCGCTTTCCCGGCACGGGCGAGGGCGGCCACGGCAATCATACCGCTTCCGAAATTCTTGCCGCAGAAGCTTTCAAAATTTCGGGCGATCCCTCAGCGTTCCCTGACCAGCTTAAGTATGTTAAACCTTGGAAAGCCAAACGCATTATTTGGAACGCGTGGCTCCCTATTCTTAAAAAGAGAGGAACCGATCTTTCAAAACTTATTAAGATTGATGCGGGAGCTTATGATCCCCTGCTCGGCGAATCTTTTACCGAAATCGGCGCCGAAAGCAGAAGCATGCACAAAAGCCAGGGCTTCGGCTCCAGCGCGCGGCTCGGAAAATCTGTAAACTACTTTCTGCCTATCGATGGCCCGCCTGCGAAGGATAATTTATTCGACGGAATAAATCTTACCTGGAGCAGAATTAAGGGCGGAGAAAAAGTAGAGCGGCTAATCTCAAAGGCTGACTCTGAATTCGATCCGCTTCATCCGGACAAAATAATTCCGGTTCTGCTTGAAGCTTACAAGGAGATGAAAAATCTGAAAGACGGTTACTGGGTGCCGGTCAAACGCGAAGAACTCCTTAACGTAATCAGATCGTGCGCGGGAATCTCTATCGAATCTTTTGCCGATGATTATTCCGCCGCCCCCGGGACTGATATAAAAGTAACATCAGGCATTATCAACCGGTCATCCTTCCCTTTTACTTTGGAAAAAGTGGAAGTGTCTCATCAGCTCAATACTGTATCGCCCGGCGTGCAATTAAACGATAATACCGGGTATAGTTATTCCTCTTCCGTGAAAATTCCGGATAATATGAAAATTTCCGAACCGTACTGGCTTCTTCACAGGCACGGACTCGGAGATTATGTTGTTGAAGACCAGCGCCTTGTTGGCAAACCGGAAAACGATCCTCCTCTGCATGCGTCGTTTTTCGTTTCGGCTAAGGGCCAAACGCTCGTGTTTACTGCCCCTGTAGTTTACAGATGGACAGATCCTGTAATGGGCGAACAGATCCGTCCGTTTGTTATCGCTCCTCCGGTTGTTATAAATATCGAGAATAAAGATTACATTTTCCCCGATGATAACGGAAGAAAAATAAATATAACCCTAACCGCGAATATTGACTCGGCCTCCGGCGTACTTGAATTTAAACTGCCTGATAACTGGAAAGTTGAACCTTCAAAAAAAACGTTCTTCATAAAGAACAAGCACGATGAGCTTCAGTTAACTTTTTATGTAACCCCGCCTTCGGCCGGTTCCGATGTGGAAATGAAAGCGCTGGCAGTAGTTAACGGTAAAACTGAAGACCGCGGAATGGTTACGATTGATCACTCTTATATCCCTGTTCAGACGGTGTTCCCTCCGGCCGAAGCTAATTTAATCAGGCTTGATGTGAAAAAAGTAATTAATAACATCGGTTATATTATGGGACCCGGCGATAAAGTGCCCGATAACCTGCGCGAACTCGGCTATAACGTTACCATGCTTACCGGCAAAGACATTCAGAACGGAAGCCTCTCGAAGTATGACGCGATCATTACCGGTATAAGACTTTACAACACTGATAAGCAGATGGAGTTCGAACAGCCGAAACTTCTGGATTACGTAAAGAACGGCGGAACTTTAGTAGTTCAATACAATAAGAATTTCGGTCTTGTTACAGACAAAATCGGCCCGTACCCGTTCCATATTTCGGGCGAAAGAGTTACCGTTGAACAAGCGCCGGTAAAATTAATCGATCCCGCAAGTC
>JBJKTB010000115.1:0-3504 GCA_046703345.1 Ignavibacteriaceae bacterium | reverse complement strand
TCTGGATCCCACGCCGGATGCTGAATATTTAAATATACCCTTGTCCCTCAATACCTGATTTGTCTCGTCCCCGAGCACAGTTCTCTCTTTTGCAATCTGATCGAACAACGGATAATCGCTTATCTTTACTCGAAAATTATCGGCGATTTTTTCCAGTTTCCCTGTCTGGTAGAAAAGGCAGTACTCTATTGTCGCCGAATCAAGTTTCCAAAGCCGCCCGCCAGTTACATTGATATTTTCCAGCTCCACGATTTGATTCAGAACGGAAATCAGCATCTCGCCTTCCGACTCGAATTTCTGAGAGGCGATGCTTTCGATTGTTTTATAAATTTTTCTTTGATCCATAAATTCCCGGGTTCATAAAGATTTTTTGAAAGGTTCTATGGGTTTACTTTTCTTGAACCTGGCTTTACAGCGGGTAAGCCTTCTTTACAGAGGCCGCATTCCTCCGGAAGAAAAGAAACAGCGTTCATTTTCATTGTGCTCATCTGCGGAAAACCGAAATCCACCTTGCCGTTGCTTCGGTCAACTATAAATCCTACGCCCGCTACTTCGGCTCCGCTGTTCTTTACTATGTCGATTACCTCGAAGACTGATCCGCCGGTAGTAACCACATCTTCGCAGACGAGAACCTTCTCCCCTTTTTCAATTGAGAATCCGCGGCGCAAAGTAAGCTGCTTTTCTTCTCTTTCAGCGAATATAAATTTTTTATTGAGCTGCCTTGCTACTTCCTGTCCCACAACAATACCTCCTATTGCAGGAGCAATGACAGTATCAATTTCAAAAGACTTAAAATGGTCAGCTATCTTTGAGCAAACCATGGTATTATACTCAGGATACTGAAGTACCTTAGCGCACTGGAAATAAACGTTGCTGTGTCTTCCCGAAGTAAGCAGGAAATGCCCTTCAAGCAGCGCTCCGGTTTTCTTAAAAATTTCAAGCAGTTCGTTCTCATTGAAGTTCATCTAAAAAATCCTCCATTTCGGAAGCCGAGCGGTTATCGCCGGTCTTCCTGGCTTTTTCAATCCCTTGAAGATAGAGCTGCCTCGCATCTTCTATCTGATTTAAATTTTCTTTTAATCTTGCATACTGCATATAAGCAGGCACGTAATCCGGATCAGAAGCAATCAGCCGCTTTAAATACTCTTCCGCTTTTTCGCTTTCTTCCAATGATAAATACTCCAGCGCGATTCCGTATAAAGTAAAACTATCGTTCGGGTCCTTAACGAGTAAATCCAACAGTGCCTGAAGTCTGTTTTTCATAGCTTAAGTGATTCGATCTTGCCGGCCAGCTGAAAATCTTTAACAGTAATTCCGTTTGCGCTGTGCGTAGACACGGTTATCTTTACCTTATTCCAAGAGTGTATAAAAATATCCGGATGATGATCCATCGCTTCGGCTTCCGCGCCGACTTTGTTAACGAAGTCTAGCGCAGCTTTAAAATCCTTAAGAACAAAATCCTTACCTATCAAATTGTTTTCTAAAGCCCAGCCGTCCAAGTCTTTTAGCCTGGATAAAATTTCGTTTTCCGCTAAAACGTTCATGTTAACTCCTCTCTTTTACAATAAGGAAATTAATCAGGCGTAAATTTAAGCATAAAAAAAGCGTATTAAAAATAATACGCTTTTTCCGAAAACCGCTGTAGCAAAAGGCACAGCCAATAACTTCCCGGCAAATGCAATTTATTTATGCCTCACCGGTATCGCTTTTTTCCTCCTGTTCGTGAGTCTCGTCGTCCGGACCTTCATCCAGAAAGATTAATTCCTCTGCGTTCTCAAAGTGTTTAGCCACAATTTTTGAACCATCTTTGAATGTACCTCTCAAAATTTCCTCTGCGAGAGGATCTTCCACAAACTTCTGAATTGCCCGCCTTAACGGCCTGGCACCGAATTTCTGATCAAAACCTTTTTCTACAAGAAAATTCTTGGCCGAAATATCGAGCGAAACAACCATTTTATTCTCATGAATGTTCTTGTAAAGGTCTTTAAGCTCGATGTCTATTATCTTAAGAATATCTTCCTTGTCAAGATTCCTGAAAACGATTGTCTCATCAACCCTGTTAAGAAATTCAGGATTGAACAATTTCTTCATCGCGTCCTCAACAGTATTCTTCAGATTGGAATATTTGTCTTCGCTCTTTTCTCCGCCGAAACCGAAAGAACCGATGTTCTTTATGTCTCTCGCTCCGACGTTTGTGGTCATTATAATTATAGTATTTTTAAAATCTACTTTTCTTCCGAGACTGTCGGTAAGCTGCCCGTCATCAAGTACCTGAAGCAGTATGCTGAAAATATCCGGGTGCGCTTTCTCGATCTCGTCAAAAAGAACAACCGAATAAGGTCTTCTTCTCACCTTCTCGGTAAGCTGTCCTCCCTCTTCGTAGCCCACATATCCGGGAGGCGCTCCGACTAGTCTAGAGAGTGAGAACTTTTCCATATACTCGCTCATATCAATTCTTATGAGCGCGTTGTCAGAATCGAAAAGATAATGTGCAAGCACCTTACAAAGCTCTGTTTTTCCTACACCTGTCGGGCCGAGGAAGATAAAGCTTCCTATCGGTCTGTTGGGATTCTTCAATCCGGCGCGCGTTCTTCTGATAGCCTTTGTAAGTTTGGATACTGCTTCGTCCTGACCAACAATAAACTGTTTGAGCGCGTCCTCCATGCGCAGCAGCTTCTCCGATTCCGTCTGCGCAACTCTGTTAACCGGAATGCCTGTCATCATCGCGACGACAGTTGCAATATCCTCTTCGCTTACATCATGTACGATATCTTTCGTGCGTGCTTCCCACTCGCGCTTGGCAATCTCAAGATCAGACTGCAGGTTTCTCTCTTTATCCCTTAACCTCGCGGCTTCTTCGTAGTCCTGTTTTTTAACCACAGAAGCTTTTTCCTGCCGCACTTTTTCGATTTCGGCTTCAAGATCAAGGATATCCTGAGGCACTTCAAAATTACCCATGTGAACACTCGAACCGGCTTCATCCAGCACGTCAATGGCCTTGTCGGGCAGATGACGGTCGGTTATATACCGGTTGCTTAATTTCACCGCCGACTCGATCGCTTCTTTCGAATATCTTACGTGATGATGTTCTTCGTATTTAAATTTAATGTTATTAAGAATCTGAAGAGTTTCATCGTAACTGGGCGGCTCTACCATAACCTTCTGGAAACGACGGTCAAGAGCGCCGTCGGTTTCTATATATTTTCTGTACTCGTCGAGCGTGGTAGCCCCGATGCACTGAATATCGCCTCTGGCCAGCGCCGGCTTAAACATATTGGATGCGTCAAGCGATCCGGATGCTCCGCCCGCTCCTACTATAGTATGCAGCTCATCTATGAAAAGTATAACTTCTTTAGCTTTTTCGATCTCGTTCATCAAGGCCTTCATTCTCTCTTCAAACTGGCCTCTGTATTTTGTGCCGGCAACCAGCCCGGCCAGATCGAGAGTAACAACGCGCTTATCCTGAAGAATGCGCGGAACTTTCTTCTGAACTATTCTAAGAGC
>JBJKTB010000114.1:0-10815 GCA_046703345.1 Ignavibacteriaceae bacterium | reverse complement strand
GACATACTGGTGATGTCGCCGCCTTTATAATAAAGAACGTATATAGCAGCATCGGGAGTTCCGAATCCTGAACGTGAACCGAAAGCTATATCAGTGTAGCCGTCACCGTTAAAATCACCTACGGCGCTGCCGTTAAGTCTTGTACAACCTAATGAAGCGAAATCCGCGATCTCAGTCGTAGATAAAGAGTCGCCTGAAGGCTGCAACAAGTATACTTTTCCATCATTAACTGAACCGACTAATATTTCTTTTTTCCCGGTTTTATCGAGATCAACTACTTCCGCAGTTTTCCATGTACCGCCGGGTGCAACGCCTTTGTAAATTTTACCGAAAGTATATTTACCGTTCGCATAGTATATCGGCTGCATATCTCCGGAAGAATAACTAAACAAATAAATAGTACTATCGATAACGGCTACATCCGGATAAGAAAAACCAAAGCCGCTCGTATCTGCAATACCGGTCGTATCCATTTTCCATGTCTCGGATCCATCTCCATTATCAGGAATGTTATCTACGGAGACAACTCCAAAATGATAGTTGCCGGCTCTGGTTGTGAATATTAATTCCTGTTTTCCGTCGTTATTAACATCAGCCGCAATCCATCTGAATGGGCGACTATTGTTACTAACACTTGCAGAATCTGGCAACATATTCCAGGTAGCATTCGGTTTATAACCGCCGCTGCCGTCAGGAACGCCTAAAGCATCCCCGCCGTTGCCATCGGCTTCATAATCAATTAGACGAATCATACCGTTAGAATAAGGAGAAGCATTTACAGGTCCCCAAACAATTTCTTTCCTTCCGTCACCGTCTAAATCAGCAACAGTTAAAGGGCACCAAGTGTTTTGATCAGCAAGCCCAGGAACAGAAGACCATACTGAATCCCATGAAGTACCGTTGTATTTGAACTCATATATTCTGGGGACAACGCCGCTTAAATTGAGTTCACCGCTTACAGCGTAAATTTGAGGAGCTCCGCTACCGGTTACATCATAACCCGCAACCAGATTACCGTATCCCTCCGGATCAGCGGCTCTGGGAGGAATAACCGACAAGCGTTTGTAGATGGTAGTCTGGGCATTCACCGAGCCTGCCAGCATAAGAAAAAATAAGAAGAGGGTAATCTTCTTAACCAGTGACTTCTGTTTCATGTGTACCTCTTTTTTTGATATAAACAGATTATTTAATTAAAGTCATCTTTTTAGATAGACGATTTTCTCCGTTCTTGAGAACATAAATGTATGTGCCGGATGCTAGCTTGGATGCATCGAAACTTATTTTGTAATTTCCCTTAGCAAAATGCGCCGAACTGATCAGATCGCTTACAAGCTTTCCAGTTATATCGTACACCGAAAGCGATATGTTCGAGCTTTTGGCAACGGAAAATTCTATTGTTGTTGTGGGATTAAAAGGATTCGGATAATTCTGTGATAGGCTGAACTGCGACGGAACCTGATCGTTTTGTTTTTCTACGGAAGTAATCGAAAAAGGAATTGTCGGCAGAGTTCCAGAGAATGACCATTTGTCCGCTGTCCAGCCGAAAAATGATTGATCATAGATGTTAAAATTCTCATCGTAGCCTACGTTATAAGGAGAAGTGTAGCCTGATACGTTTCCGACGGTTCCGCTGGAGCGCATATTGTAGCCGCCGGTCTGATCGTAATTCCATTTCGCGCAGTCTATTGTATCAAGTATAGCGCCGGTATTCGGATTAAGCGCGTATATTCTTCCGTACTCGTAACCAATTCCTAACTGAAAATCGTTAGCGCATGCTACAAACAAAATATTTTTACTCTGCATAAATGATAAGCCCCAGGGACCGGGATTTAATTGTGTGGAATCCGAAGCTACTGGAGCATCAGTCAGCGTAAAGCTGAAGCCGTTATATAATGTATACCCAGAAGAAGGGCTGCCGGTGTAACAGTAAATTTTCTTGGTGCGGTAATTTGAAGCGTAGATTGCCGAGCCGTCGCCGGTTACCGCAAGTCCTCTAATAATCCCAGTATCGGGCAGTGTAATTGTGGCAAGCGGAGTAGGGTTATGCAGCCCAGCCCAATTATCGTCTTTGGCTATGCTGTTAAATATTTTTATCTGACCCGGTTCTGTGCCTCTGTAAGTTGAAACATAAACTAGTCCGTTATTATCAACCGCAACTGCCCAGATAGAATCCGTGCCTGTTGATATTCTGTAATCCGCGGAATATACAGAATCCGTTCCCATCTTAAATACAAGTATGTTTCGCGAAGGATCATTATTTGCAACGTAGATTAAGGAATCTCCTGTTGCGGCCAAAGAAACCGCGCCGGTCATTTCAACGTCGTCGAAGCCGCTCATCCAGTGCTGATGCCAGCCGCCTCCGTAAGCGTATGATCCCATTCTGCCTTTCGCTGAATCGGCATTCGTATAACCTACAAGGAAATTTGTAGCCCCGTTTCTTTCCCAGGCAAGTGCCACAAATGTATTATCGCCTATAACGCCAACGTCAACCGAGTTTATGCCTATTCCGTTTGCATCGTCATCATACGTTGCATAATTGCAAGACCATGTGCCGTTAAACTGCTGTGCGGAAAGAGACGTGAACAGCGCCGCAACTAGAAAGAATGTTATTGCAGACAGTCGCAATAATTTCATAGTACCTCCTGATTTTGAATTGTAATGAAATTTACGAACAGAAATCCAAAGGAATCTTCTTAAAATTCAATCTTAGTCCGGAATATATAATTATTATCTAATCTGCCGGCCAATCAGTTTCTTGAAATTATTTTTTATAATAAGGGAAGAAATAGTGCTGTTCTGCACCCCTCATTTTTCTATTACTTTTCCGCAATTTCTCATTCAGTCTTAGGAACCGTATGATCCCCCAATTTTACATCGTTAATACCGATGCTCAAAATATGAAATTGATACAAAAATAGAAAGTGTTTTTGAAAAATTTATTTTTTAATAATAATGAAAATTTTAACGGGAAAGTGCATAAAATTATATAAAATTACCGAACTCGCAAAGAAAGCCGTTCATTTTATTAACAGCGGAATGTAATTTTAGATGATTGAAATAATGAAAGCAGTTGAATACCGCGCTTAAATTTTAGTAATTCCGATTAAAATTAACTTTAAGCAAGATATCTGATCTACTGAAAATCTGCCGGCCTTAATATAAAATGAAAAATCAACCTCACTAAAGAAGGCACAGAATTTTTTATACATTTAAGTATTCTTTATCTTTGCGCACTATGAATTTATTGCCTGTCAACAGCTATTATAAGAAAATTCTGAGAGTCGCACTTCCAGCAATCGCCGGGCTTTCTACCCAGATGGTAGTTTCTCTTGTAGATTCTGCTATGGTCGGAAGATTAAGCGAAGCGACTTACGCCCTTGCGGCTATGGGTATCGGAGTGCTTGCTACATGGGCTCTGGTAAGTTTCTTTTCCTCTTTGGCAACCGGTACTCACGTAATTGTCGCCAGAAATTTCGGTTCAAAAAATTATACTGAATGCGGAAAGGTGCTTAACAGCTCTCTTGTAATAGCCTTCATTATCGGGCTGGCTATGGCCGCCACAGGAGCCTTCGCCGCTCACGCAATTTCCCATTTCTTCGCAGCCGATAAGATAGTGGGCAACCTAGCGGGAGATTACATTTTCTACCGCTTTCTAGGTCTGCCGTTCTTTTTACTTGCTGTTTCCTATCGTGGTTTTTTCTTCGGAATAGGGAAGACGAAAATATTTATGTTTTCGGGAATAATTACTAATCTGCTTAATATTATCTTTAATTATTTCCTCATTTACGGTTCCTTCGGAGCTCCGAGAATGGGACTAGCAGGCGCCGGACTTGCCTCATCCCTCGCCACTATGTTTGACTTCTTCTTTTATTTCAGCATTACACTACTGCCTTCGTACAGACATAAATATAATAACTTTAGAAATATCAGGCTTAACACAAACATTATAAAAGATATTTTCAGGATCTCAATCCCTGTTTCTTTTCAGAATATTTTTATTTTGATCGGCTTTTTAATTTTCGTAACAATTACGGGTTTTATAGGCACTGTGCAGCAGGCCGCCAGTCAGGCAGTTATAAGCACTCTCTTCATTTCTTTTCTGCCGTGCTTTGGTTTCGGAATCGCCGTTCAGACACTGGTTGGAAACAATATCGGTTCGGGAAAGTTTGAGCTTGCGAGAATTTACGGCTTTGAGACGGCCAAAATAGCCACTTATTACACGCTTCTGCTCGGAATAATCTTTATGCTCTTTCCGCAGATTGTTCTGCTTATAATAACAACCGATAAAACAATTATAGCAACGGCTGAAACACCTTTAAGGATTGCCGGATTTGCTCAGATATTCTACGCTACCGGCGTTGTACTCGCAAACGGTCTCCAAGCTGCCGGAAAGACGCTTTTTGTAATGCTATCTGAGGTAATTTCCAATCTATTTATATTTGTGCCGCTTGCGTTCATCCTTGGAGTGGTGCTGAAACTCGGACTGAACTGGGCGTGGGGCGCTCTGCCGTTTTATATCATAACTTACTCCATAGTGATATTCCTTAAGTTCAGATCGGGAAGCTGGAAAGAAGGAATTTGAGAAAATTTATTCAATAAAAAAGAATTTTTATAAAAACTTGACATTCTAGATTAAGTAAAATATATTTTAGCCATGAAAAATATGTCTATAAAAATCATAATCGTATTACTCCTTGCCGCTACAGTCTTTGCGGGAGCCTACATAGAATATTTTCATGTTACAAACAGCGGGGATGACGTCATACTCGAATGGAAAACAGCTTCTGAAAACAGCGTTAAAGATTTTGTTGTTCAGAAGAGAACGCCTCAATCAGATTTCTTTGATGTTGCAACTATTCAGCCGAACAGCAGTCATCTTTATCAGTACACCGATAAATCCGCTTATAAGACAACCGATGTTATTTATATTTACCGCTTAAAGATTGAAGATGTTAATCCTTCGGTGCTTCCTACTTATTCCGACAACGCTTCGGTTTCGCTTAATATTTCCGGGATAAAAAGAACATGGGGAAGTATTAAAGCTATGTTCAGGTAAGATACCGCTTTAATGAATGATCCCGCAAAAAAATAATCCGGTCCTAAAAACAATTTTTACTTATATTCCAGAATTCCTTCAACAAATTAATTCTATCGTTATTAAATCCATACACAAAGCAATTTAACCGATGCGCAGGATACCGGCTATAATATTTATCTCGGTTTTGACCGCAATTATTTTATCCGGCTGCTCCGGTTCGAGAAGGTTCGCAACAAAAACTGAGACGGTGAGATACGGCGCGCCGGCCTCTATTTCCGAGAACGTCCCGGTGCGCGTGCTTCTAGGCGAGAAAGAAAACGATTACTCTTTCGAGGTGAGAGAGACAGTAAAAATATTCCGCAACAATGAAGAACTTGCTTTAGTACGGCGCGGCAACAAACTGAATTTTACCACTCTCGGAAACAATGTAAAGCTGACGATAGGCCCGAAATCTTTCGACGCGAATTTCTTCCTTATAAAACCGGAGAAGAACGGAGGCACATTAGCGTACGGCGGCCGGAGCTACAGGGGGGCTTTGAAAATTCTGCCGGGCAATAATTCGCTTAAAATAATTAACAGTCTTACTCTCGACGAATATTTAAAAGGCGTTCTTCCTGCGGAAATGCCTTCCGGAAGCGAGAGTTATTTCCAGGCTCTGAAAGCGATGGCAATTTGCGCGCGGACTTACACACTCAACAGGCTGGCCGAAAAGAAATCCATATTCGATGTATACCTTGACACCAGAGATCAAGCATACTCAGGCGCAAGCGGCGAGCATCGTCTTACAGATAAAGCCGTGGACGAAACTTCCGGGCAGGCGCTTTATTATAACGGCAGGCCTGCTGAGGTTTATTATTCAGCCGCATGCGGCGGGCATACCGCAGACGCCGCAAACGTCTTCGGTACTCAAGACGCCCCTTACTTAAGAGGTGTGGAAGACGGCGATCCGCCCAACTGCTCGATCGAGCCGGGCTTCAGATGGGAAGAAATTTATCCGGAAGAAGTTTTTATATCGCGCCTGAGAACTGCGGGACTCGTAAAGCATAAAGAATATTCTCTCCGCGATGTTGAAGTCGAAAGCAGAACTTCTTCGGGCCGGGTAGCGGATCTCCACGTTATTCTTTTTAATAAAGATGACGGGGAAATAACTGTTGATATTCCCGGCGTAAGGTTAAGAAACATATTAAGAACAGCAGATAATACTTCAATCCTTCGAAGCACTCTCTTTAAAGTAGAGATGGGAAGCGGGGATGAGGTAAAATTAATAGGCAGGGGCAACGGGCACGGCGTAGGACTATGCCAGTGGGGAGCTATCGCGCAGTCGAAACGGGGAAAAAATTACAGGCAGATTTTAAATTTTTATTTTCCCGGAACTGAAATTAAGGAGCTTAGATGATTAAAACCGGATTACCTATTTACCTTGCGTCCAAATCGCCGCGCAGAAAAAAACTTCTTGAGCAGATTAACTTAAAATTCTCAATATTAAAAGTTGATGCAAATGAAGATGTAAGGAACGGCGAAAAGCCGGCCGCGCTCGTTAAACGTCTTGCCAGAGATAAGATGAAAGAAGCGGAAGTCCAATTGAACAGGAAAAAGAAAGAAAATAAAAGCATAATCATTACCGCCGATACGATTGTTGTAATAGACGGTAAGATCCTCAACAAACCTGTTGATAAAAAAGATGCCGAAAGAATATTAAAACTGCTCAGCGGCAGAACTCATACTGTGTACACGGGCTTCGCCGTAAACAATACATATAATAAAAAAATTATAGTAGATTTCGAGAAAACACAGGTTACATTCCGGAAACTGGACGACAAGGAAATTACGGACTACATAAATACAGGCAGCCCGATGGATAAGGCAGGCGCCTACGGAATACAGGATGATTTCGGCGCTGTCTTTATCAAAAAAATTAACGGCTGTTACTACAACGTTGTGGGGCTCCCGCTTGCAAAGGTTTACGGCTCACTAAAAAAAGTTGTTTAAATGCTTAAAAAAATTAAGCGTAATATTTTTATATCGCTTGGTGCGGCGGGACTGCTGTATCTCGGCTTTACCGTGTACGCTAATATCGACGGCGTACTGGCGGCCTTCGAGCAGTTCAACTGGATGTGGCTGCCGCTTCTTCTTCTACTTTCAATGCTGAATTACGTTTCTCGCTTTTTCAAATGGGATTATTATCTCTCAGTCATCGGTGTGGAGATAAAAAAAACTGATTCCTTCTTCATATTTATGTCCGGCTTGATAATGAGCGTTACTCCGGGCAAGATGGGAGAGCTGCTTAAATCGTACCTTGTAAAAGAAGTATCGGGTGCGCCTGTAAGTAAAACCTTTCCTGTAATGTTTGCGGAGAGAATTACCGATTTTATTTCATTAATATTTATTACATTAATCGGCGCTTATTATTACAACTTCGGAAGGGATGTGGTAATTGCGGTGGGATTGTTCTTTGCGGTGCTGGTTGTAGTACTCAGCAACAAGAAGATAGCTCTTCCTGTAATTGCGCAGCTTGAAAAGATAAAATTTTTAAAGAAGCATTTAGTGAGTATACATAATGCTTATGAGAGCTCTTACCTTATGCTGAGGCCGTTGCCGCTGGTTTATATGACTCTTCTCAGCGTTGTATCCTGGTCGTTTGAGTGTTTGGGTTATCATATTATTCTTATTAAATTTAACATAGATGTCAGTTTATTGTGGGCGGCATTCAGTTACGGCTTCGCGATAATTGTAGGTGCCATAACAATGCTTCCCGGGGGATTAGGGGTAACGGAGGGATCTCTTACATTTATGCTGGTTAATAACAATTTCCCGAAGAATATCGCCGTTGCTTCCACTTTTATTGTGAGGATAGTTACGCTGTGGTTCGCGATATTTGTCGGGGTTATCAGCGTTACGATTTATCAGAAAAGATACGGAAAAATATCGGCAGAGCCTGTTTCAAGCGGTCTTTAAAACGCTAATTCTTAAGAAATTCCGGTATTTATTAATTAAGCGAGTTAAATCCGCAATTGGCGCTGAAGCTTAAAGGGGAGGTTCCGGAATAGTACAAATTTTCCTGCTGAAGTTGATTTAACAGCCGATTTATTGAGTTATAGGGCTTAAATACGCCTCTCTTTCTTGATTTTCAGGGGGGTGCTTGTTATATTCAAACACGAAAAATATTCGTAAAAAAAGGAGTAAATCATGTCGGAAAGTAATATTGGAAAAGGATTGTTGGTAGGATTTCTGGCCGGCGGAATGGTTGGCGCCGCGCTCGCATTGCTGTACGCTCCTAAGAGTGGAAAAGAGTTAAGAGATGACATAAAGAGCAGGACAGACGGATATCTTGATGAAGCCGATAAATATCTTGCAGACGCGAAAGATAAAGCGAAAGAACTTATTAACGACGGCAAAAAGAGATCAGAAAAGCTGATTAACGACGCTAAAATCAAGTCTGATGAGCTGCTTCGCGATGCCGAAAAAGTTTTTAACGATGCTAAGGCGAAAGCCGGCACGGCGGTTGAAAGCGGCAAGCAAACTTTTGAGGCAGAAAGCGGCAGACTTAAAGACGCAGTTAAGGCCGGAGTTGAAGCTTATAAAAACACCAAGAACGCCTAATACAAATACGGAATGTGTAAACTATTATGGATCTAACTTCAATCTTTACCGTTATTCTGCTTGCGTCGGCGTCGGCTTTATGCATCGCGCTTATTTTCTACCTGAGCCAAATTACTAAGGCGATCAGAGGGATCGAGGCTCAGGTAGAACAAATATCCGACGAACTTAAGCCGTTCATCTCATCTACAAAAGAGCTGAGCGAAAGGCTGAACGAAATTACCGATGAGGCAAAAGGCCAGCTTGCCACAACCAGGAACATTGTAACCAAAGTAGACGACAGGGTGGATACCATTCTTGAGTTGGAAGAAAAGATAAGGGGAGGATTCGAGGGAAACGTTTTGAGTATCCTGAAGAGCCTCTCAGCTATTGCTAATGGAATAACTGCTTTTTGGAGTGCCTTCAAAAGAACATAAACTAAACATATATATTTGTCTCACCTTGAATTTAAGGAGGAAATCCCTTGAAAGAATATGGCGCTGAATCAGTACGAAATATTGCATTTATCGGTCATGGAGGGAGCGGAAAAACATCACTTTCCGAAGTTTTATTGTTCACTGCCGGCGAAATAAACCGGATCGGCAGCGTGGCAGAGGGAAACACAACTTCGGATTACACACCCAACGAAATAGAAAAGCAGATCTCAATTTCCACTTCTCTCCTTCATCTCGAATGGAATAATTCAAAAGTAAATATTTTAGATACACCCGGCTACTCGGATTTTCTGGGCGACGTTAAAGCGGCCCTCCGCGTAACAGATACCGCCGTAATGGTTATTAAAGCTGTTGAAGGCGTTGAGGTCGGCTCAGAAAACACCGCCCGCTTCGCTCACGAGTATCAGCTCCCATCAGCGGTAATTGTTAATAAGGTGGACAGCGAACATTCCGATTTCAAACAGAGCGCGGCAAAAGCGAAAGAGAGACTTTCACAAGCCGCCGTTGTTGTTACTTTCCCGGCTAAAGAAGGCTTAACCTTTGATACTGTTGTAGACGTGGTTACAATGAAAGCCTACCAGTACGGCGAAGCGGGAAGCAAGAAGGTTAACGCTGTTGACGTACCCGCCGAATTAAAGGACGAAGCGGAAGCTTACAGAACTGAACTGGTCGAGAAAGTAGCTGAAACTTCCGAAGAGCTTATGAACAAGTACTTCGAAGAAGGTGCTCTGTCTGATGAAGATTTTGAGAAAGGCTTAAAGCTGGCGATGCTTAAAGGAAGTTTAACTCCTGTATTCGCAGTGTCTGCTTCAAAGGCAGTTGGAGTAAATAACTTCCTTGATTTCGCGTCAAAGTATTTTCCGTCTCCGGCAGAGAGAGGCGGTGAGGAAGCGCTGCTTAAGGATTCAGAGAACAAAGTACTCGTTAAACCCGATGCGTCAGGCGAACCTGTGCTGTTTATATTTAAAACTATTTCAGAGCAGCATGTTGGCGAGCTTTCTCTTTTCAAGGTGTTTTCAGGAACGGCTGCCGCCGGTCTGGATCTTGTAAACCAGAACAACGGAAAGACAGAAAGACTAAGCCAGCTTTCTGTTCTTAACGGGCACAACCGGACCGACGTTTCGAAATTATCGGCAGGCGATCTCGGCGCTGTTGTTAAACTGAAAGACACTCATACCAACAATACTCTTTCGGGCAAGAACCTTACAGTTGTAATTAAGCAGATTCAATTTCCGAACGCGGTTATTAGAAGCGCAATTCTTCCGAAAGCCAAAGGCGATGAAGATAAGATCGCTTCAGGTCTTCATACTCTTCACGAAGAAGATCCTTCTTTCTCGGTTAAATACGATCCTGAAATATCTCAGACAATTATATCCGGACAGGGCGAGCTTCAGCTGGCGCTTGCTGTTAAGAGATTAAAAGAGCGCTACGGTGTTGACGTGGATATAGTAGAGCCGCGCGTACCTTACCGCGAAACTATTAAAGGCAGGGCGGAAGACATAGAGTACAAGCATAAGAAGCAGTCCGGCGGCCGCGGTCAGTACGGCCACGTTCACTTTAAGATGGAGCCTCTGCCGAGAGGAAAAGGCTTCGAGTTCGTAGACGCTATCGTAGGCGGAGTTGTGCCGGGCAGATTTATACCTGCGGTAGAGAAGGGAATAGTTGAGACAATGCAGAGAGGCGTCCTCTCAGGCAACCAGGTTGTTGACGTTAAAGTTACGTTGTTCGACGGAACCTTCCACGCCG
>JBJKTB010000113.1:0-6780 GCA_046703345.1 Ignavibacteriaceae bacterium | reverse complement strand
TCTTTCCGCAGAGCGGTCACATGACTTTTGTTGATCAGCCGGATATGTTTATTAAAACCGTTGACGATTTTCTTCATAACAAATAAACTCATTAAAAAAGACACTTATGTTTCATGCGGCCGTATCTGTAAGCGGCCGCAATTTTTATTTTTAATCATCTGCTCTTATCAAGTCATTGTGCATTTCAGACGGCTCGCCGATAAATCTAATTAAAAATCATATTATATAAATTTCCCTTTAAATAAAATTATTTCTGAGTTATTTTAAATAAGCTTCCAATGATTAAATACAGGGAAAGGGGTATGCTTTCATGGAAAATATAAAGTTCAAACTGAACGGAAAATCCGTAAACATTAATGCGGACGGCAGCAGACTTCTGCTGTGGGTGCTTCGTACTGATTTCGGTTTAACGGGAACAAAGTACGGCTGCGGCGAAAGCTTATGCGGCGCTTGCACCGTTCTGGTTAACAACGAGGCAGTTCATTCATGCCAGACTACCATAAGCGAAGTTAAAAACAAAGAAGTAATTACGATTGAAGGTTTGTCTTCACACGAAAAACTTCACGCGGTTCAAAAAGCATTTATCGATCACGACGCAATGCAGTGCGGCTACTGTACCCCGGGAATGATACTGACGGCTTACTCGCTCTTAAGAAAAAATCCGAAACCGAGTTACGATGAAATTATTGAGGGCATGAATAATAATCTCTGCCGCTGCGGCGCGCATAAAAGGATTGTAGAAGCGGTCAAATCAGCCGCCGATGTTATGAAAGGAGGCTTCTGATATGAAAGAAGATAAATATCTTGATAAAGATTTTAAAGACGACGTTTCCCCTTTTTCAATGAACAGAAGGAATTTTCTTAAGCTGACCGGCGGCGGTATAGTCATATTCTTTACGCTGAAAGATTCTTCCGTATTCGCGGAAGAAAAATTGATGGAGTACCAGCAGGCCCTGCCGAAAGATTTCAACGCTTTCCTCAAAATTGAAGAAAGCGGCAAAGTAAAATGCTTTACGGGTAAGATAGAAATGGGACAGGGAGTAATAACTTCGCTTGCTCAGATGCTTGCAGACGAGCTTGATGTTAAACTTGATTCGGTTGAAATGGTAATGGGCGATACTGACCTTTGCCCTTGGGATATGGGAACATTCGGTTCGATGTCCACACGGTTCTTCGGCCCTCCGCTCAGAGCCGCTGGCGCGGAAGCAAGACAAGTATTAATAGATTTAGCTTCAGATCAATTGAAGATTCCCGCATCATCGCTAATTACTGAAGAAGGATACGTCATCAACAAAAAGAATCGTAATGTTCGAATCTCTTACGCTCAGCTAGCTGAAGGGAAAAAGATAGCTAAACATGTTTCCGGCAAAGTATCGATTAAAAAGCCCTCCGAATTTAAAATAATGGGCAAATCCGAACTTCGAAGAGATGCTCATGAGAAAGTTACCGGGCAGGCTAAGTATGCCGGCGATATTCAGATTCCTGGAATGCTTTATGCGAAGATACTCCGGCCTCCGGTATTAGGGGCAAAGCTTATTTCAGCTGACACTTCCGAAGCAGAAAAAATTGATGGAGTCCGCGTAATTAAAGAAGGCGATTTGGTGGCCGTGCTTCATAAATATCCGGATACGGCAGAATCCGCCCTGAATAAAATAAAGGCCAAATTCGATAAACGCCCGTCTGATCTTAACGACAAAAATATTTTTGCGCATCTCCTTAAAGTAGCCGGTAACGGCGAAACTGCGGCTAAAGAAGGGGACATCGAAAAGGGTAAAAGCGAATCGAAAAATTTATTTGATGAAACTTATCTCGACGGTTATAAAGCCCATGCCCCGATGGAACCGCACACGGCGGTTGTACAGATCGATGGGAAGAAGGCAACGGTATGGGCCTCTACTCAGACACCATTCAGAGCTAAAGATGAAGTAGCCGAGGCATTAGGATTCTCGCCTAAGAACGTTCATATAATTACTCCTTTCGTAGGCGGAGGATTCGGAGGCAAGTCGAGGAACCTTCAAATAATCGAAGCCGCGCGCCTTGCGAAGATATCAGGCAAGCCTGTTCAAGTTGCCTGGACAAGAGAAGAGGAATTCGTTTTCGATTCATTCCGCCCTGCAGCAATCGTAAAAATAAATTCAGGCGCGGATGACAAAGGTAAAATCCGTTTCTGGAACTATAATGTTTATTTTGCGGGCGAAAGAGGAGCAAGACATTTTTACGATATCCCTAATTCGCTTACGGTAAGCTACGGCAGCGGCTGGGGTACAAGGGAAGGTACGCATCCGTTTGCAACAGGAGCCTGGCGCGCGCCGGGCAACAACACTAATACTTTCGCAAGGGAATCTCAAATAGATATAATGGCAGCCAAGGCAGGCATGGATCCTCTGGAATTCAGACTAAAAAATTTGACCGATAAGACAATGATCCGTGTTCTTAAAACCGCAGCGGAAAAATTCGGATGGAAACCGGCCAAATCACCTAGCGGAAGAGGATACGGCATTGCTCTTGGCATAGATGCCGGTACTTCTGTTGCGGCGATAGCAGAAGTTGACGTTAATAAATCATCGGGCGGAATAAAAGTAAAACGAGTTGTATGCGTTCAGGATTTGGGACTTTCTGTAAATCCCGAAGGCGCTACGATCCAGATGGAAGGCTGTATTACCATGGGATTAGGATACGCGTTGAAGGAAGATATTCATTTCAGAGGTTACGAAATACTCGACTTGAATTTTGATACTTATGAAATACCCCGTTTCTCATGGCTGCCCAAAATCGAAACCTATATCATCGACAACAAAGATGCCCCTCCGCAAGGCGGAGGTGAGCCGGCTATAGTTGTAATGGGTGCGGTTGTAGCTAATGCCGTTTACGATGCGGTTGGCGCAAGAGTAACGCAGCTTCCGATTTTACCTGAAAGAGTGCTTGCGGCAATGAAAAAGGGCTGACTAATACTCTTCTTAAAAATTCAGTTAAAGGGTTCATCATTTATATGATGAGTGCCCTTTTATTTAAAGTTTGAGTTTCAATATATTTTTTGTGAAAGTAGTAAAATATCAATCAGACTTCTCCGAACCGTTACGCCTTCCTGTTATAAGTCTTACTCCGCGGCGGGAAGTAAAATAATACCAAATCCATTCAGCCATTACCCTAAACCTGTTTCTGAAAGTAATCAGGAAGAAAATATGTATGAAAGACCAAAGGAACCAGGCGAAGAATCCGGAGAATTCAAATCGCCGGATTTTCGCAATAGCTCTCGCACGTCCGATGGTTGCCATGGTTCCTTTATCAAAATATTTAAATGGTTTCCTTTTTTGCTTTGGAACTTCTCGGGCAATAATTTCCGCTGCATAGCGCCCCTGCTGCATGGCTACAGGTGCTATGCCGGGCAGAAGTTCTCCGTTTTCATTATTAACATGAGCAGCGTCCCCTATGATGAATATATTGTCGTGCCCCTTAACCGTAAGGTCACTGTCTACCACAACTCTTCCCGCTCTGTCAAGTTCGCAGTCGATTGATTTCAGAAGCGGTGATGCTTCATTGCCCGCAGCCCATATTATATTGGATGTTTTAATACTTTCTTTCCCAAGAATGACCTCATCGGTTTTAACATCTGTTACTTTGGCTGCAGTTTTAACAATAACTCCCATCTCTTCTAGATCCTTGCGTGCGGCTTCGGATAATTTTTCCGGGTAAGCGGTAAGCAGTCTGTCAGCCGCTTCAACAAGTACAACCTTAGTTTCATCAGCTTTAATGTTTGTGAAATCCTTCATCATGGTTTGTTTTGCGATCTCGGCAATTGAGCCTGCCATTTCCACTCCGGTAGGGCCGCCGCCGATCACAACATAGGTAAGAAATTTTTCTCTCTTTGTCTTGTCATTAGTTAACTCCGCTTCTTCTAGCGATCGTAATATGTTTTCCCTTATAAGTAAAGCATCATTTAAAGTCTTTAATCCGGGCGCGTTGTCTTCCCAATTGTTATTTCCGAAGTAAGAGTGTGATGCACCGGGCGCAAGAATTAGATAATCATAAAATATTTTTCCGCTCTTTAGATTTAAATATCTTTCACCGGTGTTTACAGAAACGGCTTCCGACATAATTATCTCAACATTTTTGCTGTTGTGAAACACTGATCTTATAGGCACCGCGATGTCGCCGGGAGATAAAGCTGCTGTTGCAACCTGATAAAGAAGGGGCTGGAAGACATGATGATTCGTCCGGTCGATTAACAGAATATTATGCTTCGATTTCTTCAGCCGCTTTGCGGCGGTGAGGCCGCCGAAGCCTCCGCCTACAATTACTACTTTTTTTCTATCTTGCATACAATACTTTACAAATTTTAATAAATTATGAAGATTATTTTTTATTCCGCGAATACAATATAAAAATTATTATTGCCGAAGCTAATAATATCAAAGAAAAGACACTTCGGCTTGATTAATAATCAAATATGGTCTTAATATTTACCCATTCATTCACGATTATAATATCATGTTCAGATAATTTTCAATTGATTCATTCTACAGCCCGGTATAATTTTAGAAGACCGCTTCGTCAAATTTCTTTTTGGGGGTAATTAAAATGGAAAAATCAATCGAATATTCTTTCGATGAGTCAACCGGAATTTTCTATAAATATTACAGAGGATTAATCAATTTAGATGATATTTTTTCCTCATGGGATCATGTAATAGCCAATCAGATAATTCCCGCTAATACAAAAGGGATCATACTCGATTACAGCAATGCCTCATTTGATGTGTATTATAAAGAATACTATAAAATCGCCGGATATTATAAATCACATTTGGAAATTTTCGGCGGGATGAGAATAGCAATTCTCACGCAATCTACGAACGATGTAGTTATTCCGACATTGGTTGAATCGTTAGATGAAGGATATCTGTCGAAGCCATTCTATACATTAGAAGCCGCATTAAGATGGGTGCTAATGTAAACCAGAAAAATTAGATCTGAATCTGAATAAAGATTACAAATCGGCTTGTCATCAAATAGATGAAAGAGCCATCTGCCGGGATCGAACCGGCGACCTACGCATTACGAATGCGTTGCTCTACCAGCTGAGCTAAGATGGCCTGCATACAAAGAAAAATGGTAAACGTAAAAATATAGTTTACCATTTAATCTTCAAAGAAAAAATTGATCAAGTTATCTTAATTTCTTTTTATGTCTGTTCTTTCTTAATCTTTTTTTCCTCTTGTGCGTTGCCATTTTATGTCTTTTGCGTTTTCTTCCGCAAGGCATTAGTTACCTCCGTTCGTTTTTGTTGTATTATGTGATGTCAATAATTCTTCCGCCTTCTTTCCGTATTCTGAATTCGGATCGAGCTGGACTGCCTTTTTCAAGTTCTCTTTCGATTTTTCCATATTTCCGGCTGCCAAATTTACGATTCCCAGATCTAAATATCCAATCTGATGCTTGGGATCGTACTTAAGCGCTCCCTCCATCTCTTTTATCGCGGTATCGTAATTTCCCAGATTATAATAGCAGATGCCCATATCTATCCTCGCGTCAGGGTCCTGCGGTACCAGCGCCAGATATTGCTTATAGTTTTCAATTGCCTGCTGGTACAGACCCGAATCGTTCTTCAAATGAGCCAGCTGAAGTATCGCGGCTGTATCTCTCGGATTATTCTTCAGCTCGTTCTCCATATCGTTGATTTTCTGGAAATTGGACATATCAACACCGGGAGCCGATGACTGCTGAGCAACATCCTCTTTAGTACCGGGAACAATAAGCGAATTCAAAGTTCCGGAAAATATCAAAAGCACAAGACCGATTCCTAAAGCCACGGCTATTATTGTTATCAGTTTAACCGTGTTTAATTTCTTTTGAGGTGGAGCAATCTTTACCGGACGAGCGGCATTTGAGGCGGCTTTCTTTTTGACCTGCTGCTGATTCCGTTTATGCGGATGTTGTTGATGATTTGTACTCTTAGACTCTTCCTTAGCGGAATCCGAATCCGATTTTTCTCTTAACTTTATCCCGCAGCTTGAACAGTTGAAATTAGACGCCGGATTTTCTTCCCCGCAGTTTTCGCAGACAATTACATCGGCGGAACCGGCGGTCTGTTCGTTCGATGAACCGCTTAATTCCGTCTGCTGTTTATTATAATCTGTTTTTGATAACTCGTAACCGCATTCAGGACAAAATTTATATTCTTGTTCCAGTTTAGCTCCGCACTCAGGGCAAAATTTAACCATTCGTCTTCAGCTCTTTCATTCCTTGATCAACGAGTTCTTTAAAATCCTTTGAGAACTTAAATGTCGGAACATAATGCTCCGGCACAAAAACAGATTCACCTGTCTTTGGATTTCGGGCCTGGCGCGCGTTTTTCTTTTTTACCTTGTAGCTCCCGAATCCCCTTATCTCAATACCTTTCCCCTCTTTCAAAGATTCAATTACCGTTTTGAAAAATCCTTCAATTATTGCTTCAGTTTCTAACTTTGTCAACCCGGTCCCCGCTGCAACTTTATCAACTATATCTGCCTTCGTCATGATTCTTTCCTATCCGTTTTTATTAAATATTTATAAGCCATTATAATTGAACAAATTAAATTATCAAACATTTAAAATAAAATCAAATTTCAATTTAGCAATATAATTATTTTCCTAGTAATAGTTGTCATATCAAATATGGAAAAATATCTATAAATCCTTTGATATATCCCAATTTCTTTAATAAACGTCTCATTTTGATATCAGCATCTCATTATTTCATCATTTTTAAGTCAAATTAAGCCAATTCAGTAATTATTCACTG
>JBJKTB010000112.1:0-6047 GCA_046703345.1 Ignavibacteriaceae bacterium | reverse complement strand
TTCCGTCTGCTTTTGTATATTTAAATGCGTTTGATAGTAAATTACCGATAATTAATTTTAATAGTTTTTTATCAAGCTTGTATATTTCTTCATCAGCGCCGTAATTAAATATAAAATTTTTCCCGTTCTTGCTGGCAAATCTAATCTCCGAAATTATCTCTTCGCAGAATTCCTTTAAGTCAATGCTCTCCGGCTCGAAATTAATTCTTCCGCTGTCTACCCGGCTAATTGTCAGCACTTCGTCAAGAAGACCGTTAATATGCTCAACAGATTTAATTATCCTTTCCATATGTTCGTTCTTTTTATCCTCAGTCCACTTATTTCCGTACCGCTGAAGCAGTTCGGTTGAAGACAACACTGTAGTCAGCGGAGTCTTAAATTCATGTGATGCGGTCGAGATAAAACGGGTCTTCAGCTCGTTCAGTTCTTTTTCTTTATTCAATGATTCTCTAAGAAGCATCTCAAGCTCTCTCTGCTTCTGAAGCTGCTGCGTTAAATCAATATTCAGTTTAGCCAGCTCTTCAGTACGCTGCTTTACTAAATCTTCAAGATGTTCTCTGTATTTCTTAAGTTCATTCTCTTTGCCCACTTTCTCAGTTATATCCTCTTTAATTGCAACGAAGTGGGTTATTTTTCCCTCTTCATTCTTCACCGGTGATATAATCGCCGACTCCCAGAATAATCCTCCGCTCTTCTTTTTGTTTTGAAATGTGCCTATCCATGTTTCACCCGAAAGCAATTTTTGCCATAACGTACTATATTCTTCGGATTTTGTAAGTCCGGATTTTAATATTCTCGGATTTTTATTAATTACTTCCTCTCTAGTGTAGCCTGTAATACTGCAGAAATAGGGATTTACAAATTCAATATCGCCTTTTCTATTGGTTATAATTATCGACATCTTGCTCTGTTCTACTGCGGTGGAAAGCTTTGTCAGATTTTCCATGAGCTTAGCACGTTGAGTTATGTCTCTTGCTGCTGCGTATAATTTTATGCCGTCGGGCGAAGGGCTGGCTACCCACTCAAGCAGCCTGTATTCTCCGTTTTTACCTCGGTACCGGTTCACAAATTTCAATGTCTGCTGACCCGATAATTGTCTTTTAATCTCTTTTTGAGTCGGTTCGATATCTTCCGGATGAATAAAATTATTGAAAGGCTTTCCTATCATTTCTTCTATCTTATAACCCAAATGATGTTCCCATGCGCCGTTTAGTTTTTCAAAAATCCCATCCGAGCTTGCTATACATACCATGTTAGGCACCAGATCGAAAAATCGATTAAGATCTTTCTCGGCTTTCTTCCTGTCTGTTATATCGTGAACTATAGAGTGCAGATATTTTTTTCCGCCAATTTCGATTTTGCTGCTGAATACTTCCACATCTCTGACCGAACCGTCTCTTAGCCTGTGCAGAAGTTCGAAATGTGTCTGCTCCTGCGAGATTATGTTATCAATATATCTGAATACCTCACCCGAATCTTTAAAATTAAGGTCTTGGATTTTCATCTGCTCAAGCTGCTTCTTTGACCAGCCGTAATAAATCGATGCGGCTTTGTTGGCCTCCATTATTTTACCAGTTTCCGGTTCAATTAAAAGTTTGATCGCCGAGTGGTCTTCGAATAAATGCCTGAATTTTTCCTCGCTCTCGCGAAGCGCAGTTTCAATTTTTTTCCTTTCTTCTATCTCGATAGAAAGATCTTCTATTATATTTAATGTAGCTTCCCTTGCCCTTCTAAGCTCTAAATTCTTTCTCTCAAGTTCGTCGTTCTTTTCCCTGGCAAGATTTGCGTTGACGCGCAGAACCTCTTCCGCTGTCTTTATTTCGGTCACGTCGATAAAAGATACAAGAACTTTTTTTAATGTGTCCATGTATCCCGGAAGTACGGTAACCCTTAAAAATAAAGTGAGACCTTTTCCTTCAACCGTTCTCAAAGGCATCTCGCATTCGAATTTTTCTTCGCCCGCCCATAGTGCAGCTATCTCTTTCTTAAACAACGGAAGAGAATTATCTGTTAATAGATTTGAGATCCTACTTTCGTCCTTACCTCTAATGCCTTCTCCCAGCAGTTTAATACTTTCGCTGTTCTCGTTTTCAATTCTTATCATCGAAGCAATCTTCACCAGCGCTTCCGGATTTTCATCGGCGTAGCGTTCAAAGTCTATCACACCGGCCGCTTTCAATTCGTCAAAATATCCTTTTACACTCGAAAAGTCTTCCTCCCTTACGGCAACCGGCGAATTCTCGAACAATAACCGCAGATGCTTCTCACGCTCGGCTAATAATTCCTCTGATTTTTTTCTCCATACAATGTTCCACGCTAATTCCGATAGTGTCTTAACTACGCGTACGTCTACTTCATCATATTCCGCCTCTTTATTGCCCACACCTAAAATTGATACGATCTTCCCGTTACTTACAAGCGGTAAAACCATTTCCCTTTTAACCGGCGCATGCCCCTTAGGCATCCCCTTCTTATTAGGCATATTCTCATAATCATTATGAATAACCGGTTTGCGGGTATAAAAACATTCTGTCCAGACGCCTGCTTGACTTATATTATAATGAGAGCCTTTGCCTTCAGCGCCGCACATATTTTTTAATGTATTGGTCGACCAGGTTTGAAGCGTAAGCGTCTCCTGATCATCGTTAACAAAATGATAGAAGCCTATTTTGCTGTCTGTAAGTTTTTCCGCTTCGTCAAGCAGCAGGGTAAGGAACTCATCTAAAGATGAATGATGAGAATATTCATCCAGTTTCAGCCGCGCCTCCAGCATTAGCTGCATTTTCTTCTCGTCGGTTATATCGGACAAACTGGCGGTTATCCTGACGATCTTGCCCTCATCATATACCGGTCTTCCGATGACGCGTATCCAAAGCTTCTTATTGCTACTATTCGTGAATCTGCATGTGAGATCGAATTCTTTTCCTGAATTTAACGTATCGAAAACTGCAGCTCTTAACTTTTGCTGGTCTTCATCATCATAATTGTTAAAAATATTCAACCAAAACGGCTGATTATCCTCGCCGGAAACTTCATCTTTTATCCCGTGTATTCGGAATGTTTCTGCGGTACCGAAAATCTTTCTATTAATCGTGTCATATTCCCAGCCGCCGACTTTTGCCAGTTCCTCAACCGAGTCCAGCAAATCTTTGGTCCTTTTTAATGTCTGATCTGTCTCGATTAATTCGGTCATATCATGTGCGGTTAGAACTATTCCATTTATCTCAGGCTTGGCCAACAAATTTTGCCGTACACTGTATATATAACGGTAACTGCCGTTTTTATGCTTTACCTTCAAGGAAGCCTGCTGCTTTCTATCAGGATATATCAGTATTTCCGAATAGCTCTTCCCAACACTTTCGACGTCTTCGGGATAAACAAGGCTGAATATACTTTTTCCTTTAAGTCCTTTTGGATTGTATCCCAAGACTTTAAAAAAGGAAGGACTGGCGCTTTTAATTATACCATTCGAGTCAGTAATAAGTATCAAATCTGAAATATTTTCAATCAGCGTATGAAAAAAATTCTCGTCCTGAGTATTCATCTTAACGCCTTAGGTTTTGGTTCGTATTTAATTTTCTTATTCACCGCAATTGTATTCATCCGCTGCCCTCATCATTCATTTCTGTTATTCATATTATACTTCGGTTTATATCCCATCTCCTCTAGAAGTCCGTTTATTTCATGCTTTAGTTCAATCATTTTTTGCTCGCGCCCTATCATAAGACGGTTAAATCTGTTTATTTCTTCCAGCTGCTTTATTAGTTCCTTCTCATTTGTTTTTCGCTCGGTTATATCGTTAAAAAAGACGAGAATTTGTCCCAAGTTTTTCGAATATGTCGCGCTTACCTCCACTTCAATCATGCTTCCGTCTTTTTTCCGGTGTCGGGTTTCGAACTTGTCGTATCCGCATTTAATAACATTATTTATATGGTCGGCAGTCTCTTCCGGCTTTTCATTCGCCTCAAAATCCGAAATTTTCATTCTGCATATTTCATTTTCACTATATCCGGTCATCTGGCAGAATATATTGTTAAACTCCAAAATTCTGCCTTCCGCGTCTATCTTAGCAAAACCGTCTATGGAAGTCGAGGTGATAAGCTCGAATTGTTCGGCGTTAAGTCTCAAACTCTCCTCGGCTTTCTTTATTTCGGTGATATCGGTTATCATTCCGAGTGAACCGTCATATTCGTTATCTGCGTTATAAATGGGAGTAGCCGATACAAGCCCTATAATTATGCTGCCGTCCTTTTTCTTATACTTTCTCTCAAAAACATCATGCTTACCTTCGGCTCTTTCCGTCATCCTGTTATTGTAATCTTCAGTCTCTTCTTTATAAATAAATTCACCTATATTCTTGTCTTTTATCTCATCCAAAGTATAACCAAGCATCTTCGCAAATGTATCATTGACAAAACGCGTATTATTATTATTGTCCGAGATTACAATTCCTTCATTAGCGGTTTGTACTATGTTCCTGAATTTTTCCTCGCTTTCCCTAAGCGCTTTCTCGGCGAGTTTTATTTCATTTATGTTTGTTAAGATCGACAGCATATAGTTTTTGCCCTGTATTGAAATACGTCTCCCAGATACAAGACAGTATACTTCTTCACCTCCGCGGTTCCTGAATTTGACCTCAATGTTATTGAAAGATCCGGTTTTTACAAAAGGACTTATCACTGCTTTTCTGTCTTCATTGTTCACCCAAATTCCTATATCAAATGAGGTTTTTCCTATAACTTCCTCTTTTCTGTAACCGAATAACTACTCGTATGCTTTGTTTACTTCTATCAGCTTTGCGGTCCGTATTTCGGAGATTGATATAGCCTGAGGCGAACCGTTGAAAACCGTTCTAAACCTTTCTTCGCTTTCTTTAAGTGAATTTTCCGCGATTTTTTTATTCGTAATGTCCCTGTGAATGCTGAGAATAATTTTTCCTCCCTCGTACTCTATTACTTTACTGTGTATTTCAAATGTAAGAAGTCTGCCCGATTTGGTCTTATGCATGGTTTCAAAATAAAGGGTGCCTTCTTTTCTTAGTGTATCAAGCCTGCCTTTTACGGCTGGTTTAAATTCATCGGTATTTAAATCATTGGTTCTCATACTTTTTAATTCATCGTACGAATAGCCCAATACTGTGCTGGCAATCGGGTTAGGCTCAACTATTCTGCCTTCAAAATCTACCAGTAAAATCGGGTCGGCCGCATTCTCAAAAAGTGATTTAAATTTCTGCTCCGACTGCAAGAGCTTTAATTCGGCGTTTTTCCTTTCGGTTATATCCTTCGATACCGAAAGAAGATAAGATTTGTCCCAAAGCGATATGATTCTAACCGACGTTAAAGTATGGAATATTTCTCCACCGTGTCGTTTAAATGCTAAATCAAAATTGTCTATCGCTCCTTCTTTCTTGATCGTAGCTATCATTCTGTCGCGCGCTCCAAGATCGGCCCAAAGATCCAGCTCCACTGAACTTTTTCCTATAACTTCTTCCCTACTTAATCCAGAGAGTTTCTCGAACGCCGCATTTACCTCGATGAATTCGCCTGTCTGTATATCGGTAATTAAGGCAGGATCAGGTGTTAGACTGAAAATATTCCTGAATCTCTCCTCGCTTTCCCGAATTGCTTTCTCGGCCTGTTTTCTATCCGTTATATCGTAAAATGACGTAAATATTGCTTTTCGACCGTCGAATTCGGTTGTTATTGAGGAAATCAAGCATGTTATTATTCCGCCGTCTAATTTTTTTATGTCTGTTTCAAAACCTGAAATCAGGCCTTTCTCCTTCAATTCATTTAGAAGAATGTCCCTCTTCTCCGCGTCTAAGTAAAAATCTTTTACATTATAATCCTTCTGAAGCTTTCCTGCAGGAATATAACCTAAAATGTCGAATACTTTTTTATTGGCATATATAAATTTGCCGTCATCAAAGCCGACAACTATCACCGGTACCGGCGAGTTGTCCACTAGCCTGCGGTATTTTTCCTCGCTTTCGCGTAAGGCCGTTTCCGCCTTCTTTCTTTCGGTTATGTCCTGCCCTATACCTATAC
>JBJKTB010000111.1:0-6397 GCA_046703345.1 Ignavibacteriaceae bacterium | reverse complement strand
ATTCAAATGAAGTTCCCAGTTTCCGGAATTCGAAGCCAGTTCAGCTCTCCGCAGCCTGGCTTCGCTTTGCCTTACAAGATTCTCCGCCCTGTGCTCATCAGTTTTATCTCTGAAAACCAGCACTACTCCTTCGACTTCCCCCTTCTCATTGCGGATGGGAGATCCGCTGTCCGCTACCGGCCTGCGGCTTCCGTCTTTTGATATTAGTATGGCATGGTTAACTAACCCTACCTTCACTCCCTCCTGTATAACTTTGTGAACGGGATTTTTTAAAGGCTCTCCGGTAAATTCGTTAATTATCTCAAATACATCTTCAATAGGTCTGCCCTTTGCGTCAGATTCATTCCAGCCGGTTAAATTTTCGGCGGCTCCGTTCATTTGCTTGACCCGGCCTTCTTTATCTGAGGTGATTACTCCGTCGCCAATACTGTAGAGAATTGTCTTAAATTCCTTCTGCGATTCGCGGAGCTGCCGCTCTTTCTCAAATAAGCCTTTGAATATATTTCTTTGACGGTAATGATAATACCAGATTAGTCCTAATGTTAATACCATGATTAGAAGCAGACTGAAAGCCGCCGTTACTATTTCTCTGAAATAAATTCCCGCGTGAATTTCCCTCTCGTCTGTCTGAGCTATCATCTTCCAGGGAGTTCCGGCTATAGGCTTAATGAATGCAGTTACTTGTTCACCGCCGTAGCCGACTCCCTCAAATAAGCCGGTGCGGCCTAAGGCAGCCTGTACTGCGGGTACTTTCTTCCTCGTTAAGGCTATCTTTAGTTTTAATTCGGGATTTTTTTCCTTAAGAAGCCGGTTAAGGTACATAACATAGCCGCCTGCGCGCTCTATAATTAAAGATTCCGAACTTAGTCTGCTTACAGGCCAGCTATTAATTAACGGATATAACTGCTGGTTAGGGTCAACCCGAAGTATTAATACCGCCGCAACAGAATTATTTCCGCTTAAAACAGGAGCCATATAGTCCAAATGAATTTTTTTATTCTGCTGACTGTATTTTAAGTCGCTGCATATTATCTTTTTTTCTTCTGCTGTTTTTTTGATGAAGTATACGGTTGTTGAGTCGATCTCTTTCTCACCCGGCTTTTCTGATATCAACAGTCTCCCCTTAGTATCTGTCAGCATAACATTGCTGTATACGTCTTCAGCATTAATGGAAGAAAGCACTTTTTCCAATTCGATATCAATTCGGGAATCATGCCTTAAATTAAGCAACCGGTAGATTGCAGAGTTTAATAGAGGATTTTGTAAAAATATTTTTGCGTCGGCCAGACGCTCGTTGTTCCAATCTGAAATCTGAGAAGCTTTTAAATTTGCGATAGATTCTAATTGCGCCGCTTTTTCCGAATGAATAGAGGATTCCTCGTAGGAAAAGTAAAAAAATCCTCCCGCTGCAATAACAATGCTTACGGCAATTATGACAATCGCTAAATGCTTTTTACTGTCTAAAACTTTCTTTTTTTTCTCAGTCATTTTTCAACCTTGCTTATACCTTTTTGAAGCTGCTGATTCATTAACAAACAAATGAACCGCTCCTCAAGAAATTGCTAAATAATGATAAATTATTGACCCATTGCAGTTAATAATTATAATGTTTACACAATAATATCCGAAGAACCGTTTCTATACCCCCAAATATGTAATTAATTATCGATGGATATTCTAAGAAATAGATGCATTATTAAATATATATCACATTTTCCGGTTATATTTTTCTAACGAATCTACATAACTTACCGGTGGTAACTCTTCTTAAGCCCCTAAAATTGATCGGTTTTTAATGTAGCCACTGACAAGATATGTAAATTAGATAATTTTTGCAATTATCCGCATATCCTGTGCAAGTCAAAGGTGTTGTCTGGACCGCCTATATTACTACTTAACAATAACTTACCGGATTCACGTATTCTTCTCTCTTAACTATTTGTTTTTATTATCCCTCAGAAAAACTGATTCGCTTATGTGTCTCGGTGCGGCTGGACTCTTTTGATTTGACGATAATTTACTATTAGGATATTTGCTGCTCCTTCGCCCTGTTTCAATTCTATTTTAATTTCTCAGCGGTCATTTCATTCCTCTTTCAAAATGTTGATCGATTTCCTAAAGACACAAATGACTTTTTGCAAGCCGCCGATAAGTATCTACTGGGTATTGTTATGATCTTTTTGCCAGTGGATGTCCCGAACCTGCACTACTCTTTGTCTTGTCTTCATTCTTATATTCAACTGTCAAATCTTCATTGTTATAAAATGAAAGCATGCTGCGCATCCCGGATTCACTAACTTAATTAATAACAGTTTTACGCAAGTGCCGCAGGCACGATTTCTATTCTCCGGCGCCGGGTTTCAACCCGACGAAAAGAATATCTCAACACTAAAACAAACTATAGCAGCTCATGAAACACATACTTCTCATCATACTCAATCTTAAATCTTCTCAAAAACTCCTGATACTCCTCTTTAAGAGTTCGTTTTTTATGATGCTCTTCCTGTTTCATTATATAATTATATACATTATCCAAATGTGATTGACTGTAAGAAAACACACCATATCCTTTCTGCCATTCAAACCGACTTTCCGTTAAATGATTTTCATTTACATATTTTGATGACTTTGCTTTAACAACTTTCATCAATTCTGAAACAGAAACTACAGGCTTTAAGCTAATCAGACAATGCACATGATCTTCCACTCCATTAACTAATATTGTTTTACAGCCCGTTTCATTTATCAGGTTGCCTATTACAGCAAAGAGATTCTTTCTCCATGCTTTGCTTATTATCGCCCTGCGATATTTTACAGCAAATACTGTTTGAAGATAGATTTGATGATACGAGTTTGCCATAGCATTTTTGATGGTTGTTATATGCCCTGCGCTAGATATTCATAATTTTTCATCTAATGAAATAAATTTCGTAGTTACAATATAAACCATGCTGCGCATCTCGGATTCACTAACTTAAATAATAACAGCTCTATACATAAGTGCCGCAGGCACGACTTTCATTTTCTGGCGCCGGGTTTCAACCCGGCGAAAAGAAAGCAAAGCAGCCCGGCAAAAAAAAGCTAAAGCAACATATAAGAGTCCCGTAGGGACGATACATCGCTTTCTTTCCCGTCATTTCTTACTCTCAACTTCCTTCTGCCAGTTTTCAACAAGTGTAATGATAGGCGGTGCGCCGCGCTTGCTCGGTATTGTCGCGGTTATTTCAGTCCCGGCTTTGTTTATATCAAAAAGCTTGAGAACGGTTACGTTTCCCGGCTTAAAAACTAAATAAGGTTTGCCGGGCGCAAGAGAATTTCCGTTTTCATTAATATCTACTCCCATTATTTTATCATCCGGAGTTATAAAATATACGCTCTTGCCGTGGTTCATCCATCTGGCGCTTACTCCCCCGTCTATTGATATCTGCCACTTGGCGCTTGTACCTCCGGGATCGCTCGGATTGAACGGAATTATATATATCTGAAATTTTCCGGATTCATCGGATTGATATGCTATCCATTTCATATCAGGAGAAAATACTGCCGCCTGCTCATTAAAATTTGTTGCCGCAATTGCAACGGGTTTTTTATCTCCGTGCGCGGGCAGTAAAAATATATCAAATCCGCTTTTGGGACTTGCGTAATTTATACCAGCATACAAATAATATTTCCCGTCCGCGGAAATACTGCTTAATGCTTTAGAATAATTGGATTTAAACAATAACTCAGCTTCGCCTGAACCGTCTGAGTTTTTAATATAAGAGTTATAATTTGAACTATTAATATTTGAACTGTATGTTATCTGCTTTCCGTCGGGCGACCAATTTGCCACTATATCCGCGTCGTCAAATGTTAATCTGGTCCAGACATTCCTGTTTATATCATAAACCCAGACATCAAATTTTTTTTCTTCAGGATCATATAAATCGCTCACTATTTTGTTTCCGTCGGGAGAGAAGTTCGCCGTTACGTACGGAACCATATCCGAAATTTTCCTTATTTCATTTCCGTTTTTATCCATCAGCACCAGATTCTGGTTGTTCTGGTTCCCTTGAATATATACCAGCCGTCCGTTTTGTGATACTGCAAAGCTTGCAGATATTCTGGTATCCCAGTACTGAATATTTTCAGCAACGGGCATGGCTTCACCCGTAAGTTTCAATTTATCAGGATCAAATTTTTGCGCCAGAAGAACCGACTGCCTCACGAAAAATAAATATCCGCCGGCATACTGGCAGTTGGAAGATGCGCTTATGAGTTTTTCCGATCTTGTATCTTTCAATGACGATAGATAGATATCATCATTCGGAGATGAACCTGTGGAACTGTTCTCTATTGAATAAACGAAATGATTTCCGTCCGGTAAAAAGCAAGCCCATCTTAAACTCTGATTCGGATTAGCGGTATCCGGCTTGATAATTTGCTTGGGTGCTCCGCCGGAGGAAGGAACCGTATAAAGACCGCCTGTAGGCATAGGAGAAAAAACTATCGTGCCGTTCTTACTCCATGAACCTCCTCTGCCGGAAGTTACATCGCAGATAGGTAATGATGTGCCGGCATCAATAGATATTTTCATAAGCTTATTTTTGTCGAAGTACGCTATGGTCTTGCTGTCCGGCGACCAGAATGGATATGCAGTGTTAGTAGCGGTGGTTAATGCTCTCGCGCTCAAAGAATTAATTGGCCTCACCCATAATTTATTAATACCCGCGGTATCGGTACCGACATATGAAATATATTCCCCGTCCGGCGATATTGTTAAGTTGCTTCCCACGGCATTATCGAAACTTACTCCGTAAGGAGCAAGGACAGTCGCCTTAACTTCCTGAACTTCGGTTTCTGTTTTATTGAATACATAAAACACTAAAAGTAAAATTACCGCAATAAATAAGACCGCTGTGGAAGACCAGAAAAGTTTTGGGTTGTAAAAAACATTTTTAAAAATATTCCTTACCGGTATATCGCCGAGAGATGTCTTAACGTTTGTTTCATGAAGTGCTGTCTGTCCGCTTCTGGCAGTGAATGCCTGCGTATTTACACTGTACATTCTGCTGGCTCTTCCGGCGGTTAAAGTTCTCTGAATCTTCCTTAAATTTTTCGCCAGCTCTTTTGCCGATTGGAATCTTTCGTCTTTATCTTTCTCAAGACATTCAAGTACAATTCCGTCAAGCTGAGTGTCAATTCCTTCTTTTACAGTTGAAACAGGCGGCGGATCGACATTTACTATTTCATACATAATAGCTGTCTCATGCACTCCTTTGAAAGGTGATTCTCCCGCCAGCAATTCGTACAAAACCACTCCCAGTGAAAAAATATCAGTTCGATGATCTACATCCAATCCCTGAACCTGCTCGGGCGACATGTAGCCCATCGTGCCCATTGTTGTGCCGGCCTTTGTTAATCTTGAAACGCCGGAAGTCTCTCTCAGCTTCGCCAATCCGAAATCCATTATCTGAACTATACCGTCTTTCCGAATCATTATATTTTCGGGTTTAATGTCGCGGTGTACTATTCCCTTCTCATGAGCGGCCGCTAATCCTTCGGCAATCTGTATTCCGATATCCAGAATCCTTTTTTCCGAAAGCGGCTGTTTGTTGTTCCGAAGTGTTATACCGTCAATATATTCCATAGATATAAAAAGCTGCTTATTATATTCTTCAATGGAATAAATTGTACACACATTCGGATGATTCATCGCGGAAGCTGCTTTCGCTTCCTGAATGAATCTCGCCTTCTCTTCCTCCGTGGCTGTCATTTGAGAAGGAAGAAACTTTAATGCGACATAGCGGTCGAGTTTTGTATCCTGGGCTTTGTACACTTCGCCCATTCCGCCCTCGCCAAGTTTTTCGATGATTTTATAATGTAGTATTGTTTGTCCAATCATAAATTTACCTATGTTTTTAAACCCGGCGAAACGAATTGAGGACTGGCTTCGCCTAAATTATTTAAATTTTTATAATGAAGAATAGTTTCGCCAATCATTTATTTTTCAACGAATATTTATCTATTAATGACTGGAAAGCCGGATCTTTACGCAGCGGATCCCAGATGGGATCAAGCGGGATTATGTTTGCTGAACAAAAACCGCCGTATGGAGAAGACATAACCCGATTAAGTTCGTCAACAGCTTTGCCAGGATTTCCCAACATTGCATAAACTTTAGCGCGTGTGTATCCGACTTCTAGTAGATAATATTTTAATCCCTTCATTTCCATAAGTTTCGTTAGATCATCCAAAGTTTTATTTAGAGGCTCTTTCTGCGCAAGCCCTGCTTGAGCAATAGCTTTTCCCAATAATATACTGAAAGTCTTTTCGCTGACGTCTTCACTAGAATAATTATTTGCCTCAGCCAGAGCCTGTCGATAATTTTTCTGCGCGCTTTTCTTATCCCCTATTA
>JBJKTB010000110.1:0-11300 GCA_046703345.1 Ignavibacteriaceae bacterium | reverse complement strand
CGAAGAAAGCGGCAGCTACTTCGGCTTTCGCCGTTACGTTCTCTTCATTTTCAGGATTTCTCGGACACGTCGCGCACGGGCATTTTAACCTTCCTCTTACTTTAATACTTTCGGCTGCCGTTGTTGCTGGCGCACTGGCAGGCAGCAGCTTCTTAGTCAACAAGGCGAAGTCGAACAGAGTTAAGCAGACGTTCGCCGTCGTACTGTTCGCGATAGCGCTGAAACTAATTTTGGGCGTAATATAAAAATGGAAAATTATATGAAAAGAATATTATTCCTTATTGTTGGAACACTCTTATTTATAAGCGGCGGTAATTTATTCGCGCAGAGCAAATTCGAATGGAACGGTTATTTACAATTCAGATTCTCCGACAATTATCTGGATCAGACCGGGTTTTCGGTGAGAAGAGCGAAGCTCTGGGCCGACGGCAGCCTGCCCCTTGACGCAGGCTTATGGAGCTATAAAATTCAGGCTACATTCTATAATAAAGAAGGCTATCCGTTTACTCTGCAGGATGTTCTCCTCAGATACAGGATAAACGGATTTGAGATTACCGCCGGGCAGTTCGTTACCGACTTCAGTCTGCAGAGAAATCAGCCGGATTACTCTATACCGCTGGTCGAGAGGGCGGGAGTGATAAATTCTCTGCTTCCTACCGCTTCAAGCATGGGAAGGGATATCGGAACGGAAATTAAATATAAGGGACAGGCTGGCGGCGTGAGTCTGGGTTTTTTTAACGGCAACGGCGTTAACACTCTATCCTCAAAACGGAATTTCCTGTATACAAACCGGGCGTATATCAATCTTAAAAGCGGCAACACAACTGTTGAAGCCGGCTATTCCCTCGCGTATAGAAAAGACAACGGCATCGCGTTCGCTAAGATATTCGAAGGCGGCGTAACTTATTCTGGCAATGATTTTAGGTACGGACTGGACGCGAAATTAAACACCGGCGTTTTCGAGCTGCAGGGCGAGTATATAGAGGCACATCTAGGGACTCAAAAGCCGCACGGCTATTACGTGCTGGCGGATTATCTCTTATCCAAGAATGACTTAGTCGCGCTTTCCACGGAAAAGCTTAACGATCTTAATCCGTCAACTTCTAATAACCCCTGGTACATTATAGGATATTCACGTTTTATAAAGAGCAACTACATTAAAATTTCACTCGACAACAGGTTTCAATTCAACAACGGTAAAACAAATTCTCTTACCGTTTTACAGGTACAATATTTCTTCAAGCAAAAATAAAGGATAAGAACATGACGGATCATAAAGAATGGCTGGAATTCGGTCAAAAATTTCACGGGCATAAATGCCCGGCGATGCCGCTCGGATTAAGAGTAGGAGCGGCGGCAATGAACGCTCTTGGCGTGGAAAGAGCAAAAGACGGTCAGATTACGGCTGTAGTGGATTTAGGCGAAGAGCACTGCGCTACATGCTATGCCGACGGGCTGCAGGTAATAATGGGAACGACCTTCGGAAAGGGAAACATAAAGAAGACCCATAAAGGCAAATGGGCGGTTACGCTAATCGATAAAAAAACAGGCAAGGCCGTAAGGGTAACTCCGAAAGCCGAGGCGATGCTCGCCAATAAGCAGACCGCGTTCTTCAAAGAGTACAGGGAGAAGGGAATTCCCGCAAGCCTGGTGCCGGACGAAGTTGTTGAGCCGCTCGTGCAGAAAGTGATGGGCGCCCCGCAGGAAATGCTGTTGGAAATTTCTGATATTTTCGATTCAGGCTATAAGGAAAATGCTCACAGCTTCAACAGTTTCGTATGCGAGGAATGCGGCGAAATGACAGTTACAGAATACGGCAGAATAAAAGGCGATAAAAAAGTGTGTATCGACTGCGCCGGAAAATAATACTTTGGAGACTTTCCCGGAAATCGATGAATATGGAGATATTGGAATCTAACTCTGCTCCAATTTAATTTATAAGATCCTTTCCGTACTAACGGAATGTTATGCGGCATCGGCCGGGATGGTCTTCCTAATTTATTATTACGCAGTAAACGCTTTACCGCCGATCTTCATTTTATACATTTCATAAATGAAGAGCGAAATCGCCGGCAGATATTCGGCAATCATCACTATAGTATAATCCTTCCAAATTCCGTAAAGCTGATAATTCAGGACGGTGAAAGCCGTAAGGCTTACGAGAGAAACGTACGCGATTCCGCTTCTCCTCGGGATGAAGGGAAGCAGTACAGCCAGCCACGTCAGATACCACGGGTGCACTACCGGCGAAAAAATAAAAAGTAAAAATACGGAAATATAGATCTTAGTTAGCAGATCTTTTCTGCTTAATATAACTGGTAGATAAGCCAGCATCAGCAGAACACCGCAGATGAGCCGCGTTCTCTGGTTGTCGCGTATGAACGAATCCAAAACGTCGAACACCGCACCGTTGAAAGTCCAGTTCTCGGTGAACTTAACAAGAGCATGAAACGGCGCGCCGCCGGTTATAAACGGGAGTTACATAGCCGCTACAACAGCCGCAGTAACGGCGGCGGATTTAAATTTATCAGCAAGCCGCTCTTCGTTAAAAAAATAAATGGGAAGTAATATGAGTCCCAGCGGTTTAATACACACCGAAAGTCCCAGAAAGAAATAGCTGAGCAGTTTTTTGTTGTCCAGGTAAAAGAATAATGAGAAGATTAAAAGCGGAAGACCGAACCCGTCGACATGACCGTCTATAAAGAACTGAAAAACGGGAAGAGGGCAGAGTATGTAGATGAGAATATTTTTTACTGGCAGTTTTAATTTTTTAAGAATTAAATACAATCCCAGTATTGAAGCGAGGTCGAATAACAGCAGAAGCAATTTAATTCCTAAAAAGCTCTCGCCGCCGATTAAATACGAAACGAAAAAAAGTTCTTCGCTGAGCGGCGGATAGATCGTCTTCATGCCCGGGAAGTTTACGCGTTTCGGGAGGATATCCGAATGAAGCGAATTCAGCGCCGGGCTGTCGGGCGCGTACGCGTATGGATTTATTCCTGCCGCCATAACTTTTCCGTCCCATACGTACCTGTAGTAATCGTCGGAGCCGACCGGATGAACAGGGATGAACGCGATCCGTAAAGCGATTCCGGCGGCGGCGAGGACTAGGATAAGCTTCGCCGGGATATCATGCTTTAAAATATATAGGCATATAAAGATGAACAGCAGGGAAGATGAGATGAATGCAGCAGTATAGGTTACGATCGGTTTAAAATCGAGAATGGCAAACAGCGCCAGCAGCAGAACGTACAGCGCGGCGCCCGATATTAAAATTATATTCTCTTTCTTCACTTCAAATTCCCGGTCAATTGACGGCAGCTAAAATATAACAAAAGCCGCTAATCATCAAAATGAATACAGTGGTTATTTATCAAATTTATAACTCATTATTATAATGATAAAAGCATCGAATTCTCACTTCGAAAAACAGGCAGCCCGAAAAGAATTTGTGCGGGGGTGTATCTGGCATTATTTATGTAAAATAAAATTTGTCAACTTATCTCGGATTTAATTATAACTTGCGGCTAAGAATAAAACGATTTCAATTACTTCCATAAAAATGATAATTCGGGTAATTATCTGAATGTGCCGCTAAGGCGGCTGCAGCATTCAGGGCAGTCGTTTTTGAAAAAACAGTTTTCGTTTTACAAAAAACATAATGAGTCTAAATTAACACGCATGAATTTTCTTAATTGACTAAAGAAAGATTAAAATGACACGGCAGCAGTTTAACGAAAGAGTAAAAGATCTTTTTGAGGAGCACGAAAAATTGATAGCTAGAAAGAACGAGCCTTTAAGAGAAAACAACGGAATATTTACTAGATACAAATATCCCGTAGTTACTGCTGAGCATACGCCGGTATTCTGGCGCTACGATCTGGATTTCGGCAGCAATCCTAATCTTCTTGAAAGGATAGGCGTAAACGGAACGTTTAATGCGGGTGCAATGGAGTTCAACGGCAAAATAGTTTTAATGCTAAGGGTAGAAGGGAGCGACAGAAAATCATTCTTCGCTGCAGCCGAGTCGCCCGACGGAATAGATAATTTCAGGTTTTGGGATTATCCTGTTATTTTGCCCGAACTGAAAGATAATCCCGATATCAATGTATATGATATGCGTTTAGTAAAGCATGAGGACGGATGGATATACGGATTGTTCTGCACTGAAAGAAAAGATCCGGAAGCGCCGGCAAGCGATACCTCTGCTGCGTCTGCGCAATGCGGAATTGCCAGGACACATGATTTAGTTAATTGGGAAAGGCTTCCCGATCTGAAAACAAGATCACCGCAGCAGCGCAACGTTGTACTTCATCCCGAATTCATTAATGGAAAATATGCCTTCTACACCAGGCCGCAGGACGGATTTATTTCTACAGGAACCGGCGGAGGCATCGGATGGGGTTTGGCGGACGATATAACCAATGCCGTGATTGACAATGAAACGATTATTGACGACAGACATTACCACACAATTAAGGAAGTTAAAAACGGTTTGGGGCCAGCGCCGATTAAAACCGAAAAAGGATGGCTTCAGCTTGCACACGGAGTAAGAAATACCGCAGCAGGTCTTCGTTACGTTCTTTATTTATTTCTTACGGATCTAGAAAATCCCGATAAAGTAAACGCGAAGCCGGGCGGTTATTTTATCGCTCCTCAAGGCGATGAGCGGGTAGGCGACGTTTCAAATGTGGTGTTCAGCAACGGCTGGGTGAAAAAAGATAACGGTGAGGTTTTTATCTATTATGCCTCATCCGATACAAGAATGCACGTAGCAGTTTCGTCAGTTGATACGCTGCTTGATTACGTAATTAATACTCCGCCGGACGGATACAGAAGCGCGGTGAGTGTTGAACAAAGGAATAAGCTGATTGAGAAAAATCTTAAGATCATAAAAAAGTTTATGTAACTGAAACGATCTCTCCGTTCATGTGTGCTCTCGGCGGAGCCGTCTCTGAAGTAAATTATTAACAGACCGGCATATTAAGGAAACGGAACTCTGATGATACCGGCGGATTAAGCCAATTAATTTTACTTTTGAGGCGGCTTCGCTTTTTTATACTTGTTATGTTGTTTTTCTTATGAATAATTTTGAAGAGGGATAATCACCGGAAAAGCTAAAAACTAGAAAAAGATTACCTACTATCGGCTTAGCGAAGAGATATCCTTTTATTTTACAATTCAGAACTTTCCCTAGCCATATTTATTATTACGTATAAGGTATGATGGACTTTACTTTCTTGTTAAAGTTGTTAAATTATTATTTGCAAAAATTGATCTGCATTGAACCTGGAACTATAATTTAATCTGTTGTTCGCAATGCCGCAAAAATGCCACTAAAATTAGGAGTTACGCTGCTTTTATTATTAATATAATTCATTATTAAAATAATAAACTATTAATTTCTAATAGGCTTGAAATATTTGTTTTTATATGAAATTAGCTAGCGACCCGGTGGCATTATATTTGTATCTTCACACTATTGAGAAGATCTGAAAAAAGAGGGAGTAACATAAAATTTAAGGATCTTTTCCCTATACCGCTTGATATTCTAGAGTGAAGCAAAATTTAGAATTCAGGCACTCTTCTTTCCACCATACAGTCATATTCTTCTTTTGTACGAAAAATTTTCTTTGGATGACTTTCGAAGATTAAAAAAATCAGTTCATCAGAATATTGAGATTAATCATCGGAGTAGAATAATTCGGAGGAGAAGTATGATCATTTATACAAATTATTTTTCCGCGAGACTCATTTTTATAATTCTCATTTCCTTTTATGCCTTATTTAACGCAGGAATCACGCTTGCCTCCGGATCTCTTAATGGAAGAGTATACGATAAATCAACAAAGGATCCGCTGATAGGAGCGAATGTTTTAATAAGCGGTACTACTATGGGAAGCGCATCCGATATTGAAGGAAAATATTTTATTCGAAATGTTCCGGCTGGAAAATATACTTTAACCGTATCTTATATCGGGTACAATCCGCAGTCGGTTGAAGTAATTGTTGCCGATAACAGAATAGTCGAACAGGATTTTTATTTAGAGCCGAAAGCTCTTGAGGGACAGACGGTTTTAATCACAGCGCAAGCCGAAGGTCAGCTAGCTGCGATAAATCAGCAGTTATCTTCAAATACCATAGAAAACGTCGTTTCGAAAGCCAGAATAAAGGAAATACCCGATGTAAATGCCGCTGAATCAATCGGTCGGCTGCCCGGAGTTTCAATTCAAAGATACGGAGGAGAAGCAACCAAAGTGGAGATAAGGGGACTGAATCCGAAATACAGTCTTATTACTGTTAACGGAGTAACTCTTCCCGGCACCGGGTCGAACGACCGTTCGGTAGATCTTTCTCTGGTATCTTCCAATATGCTCGACGGAATAGTCCTGAAAAAAGTAACAACTCCCGATATGGATGCAGATGTTCTTGGAGGCACGGTAGATTTGAGATTACGTGAAGCTCCAGACAGTCTTATGATTAATTTCTCGGCACAGGGAGGATATAATTCTCTTCAAAAATATTACCGCAACTATAATTTTAACGGAACGGTGAGCAACCGTTTTTTAGACGACATGCTGGGAGTTATGATTAACCTTAACAGCGATAATTACGACAGAAGCGCCGACAAACTTCAAGCAAATTATACCGGCGCAGGAACCAGCGCAGGTATAAGTCAAATTATTAACTCAGAACTTCTTCTGCGCGAAGAAAAAGTAAACAGAAAAAGAACCGGCGCGAGTCTTCTGCTGGATTATCTTATTCCGAACGGCAAAGCCACGGCTAACGGATTCTTTAATCAGCTTAACTGGAGCGGGCTTTATAATATAAACGACATGTGGACTCCCAACGCATCTTACAATACCAACCGTCATTTCTATCAGCTTGAACAGACGGGCGGCAAGACCAATGTTTATACTAGCGCCGTGGGTGTACATCAGGATTTTTCGTGGATTCGTTACGATGCTTCCGTTGCGAGATCAGGCTCATTCAGCAACACTCCAAACCGGCGCGTTTGGCAGTTCGATCAGGAAACCGGCGCTTTCCCTACGACAGCAATAACTGCTTCTACGCCTTTGACCGATATACCTAAAATTGCGGAAATAGACACGATTAAAACACAACTGCAGAACGTCTACGTTTACAGCACAAGAGTAATGGAAAACACATCAGCTGCTCAATTTAATGTTCAGCTGCCGTTGCAGATAAGCGATCAAATAAGCGGCTTTATTAAAGCAGGAGCAAAGTTCAGATGGCTGAGCCGCTCATATAATGAAAACCAGTTTGGCGAAAACGGATTAATATACGGAAACAGCAGCGGCCCCAATCCAACGTTGTCAGTGATCGATGAGGCTTATCCTGAATGGGGAATAAAGGATCTGGTTGCGGAGTACGGCGGACTGCCGGTAAAACCGTTTTTAACTGGGTACACTCGTTCGAATTTCCTTGCTGGTGATTACCCGCTAGGATTTGTCTTTAACCAGTCTATGATGAACAAAGTTACCGACGCCCTTAAAACCAGCAGGCAGTGGCTGACATACTCAATCGGATCTTCCGGACACGACTACAGCGGAACTGAAAAGTATCAGGCGGGCTACGTTATGGGGCAGTTTAATATAACCAAATACGTAACCATTATTCCAGGCGTCCGTTGGGAAGGTGAAAATACGGTGTACCACGGCCAAAGATACAGGCAGAATACAGTGAGCAATCAGGAATCCGCTCCGCTCGATTTTGTTAATCTTACAACAGAAAGAAATCATTCTTTCTGGCTGCCGATGGTTAACTTAATTTCACAGCCGTTAGACTGGCTTCAGGTAAAACTAGCCCGTACCGAAAACCTTGCGTATCCCGATTACATTCAGTATGCGCCGATCTCAAATATTTCCGCGGATCAATCCACCATCAACGCCGCAAATACCCAGCTAAAAACCGCACACTCTATAAACTACGATGCGGCGGTTTCGGTATTCAACAACGCCATCGGACTTTTCTCGGTAAGCGGTTTTTACAAGAAGATAAGCGATTTGATTTTTTATGCTAGTTACAAGCTTCAGCCGGGATTATCGCCGCCCCCAGAGCTACTTATCCCCGAGTCGTGGTACCAGAGCGGCGCTCCTCAAGTCAATTCATACATGAACAACCCGAACCCTTCCAAGTATTACGGAATTGAATTGGAGTGGCAAACGCATTTCTGGTATCTGCCGTCGGTTTTGCATGGACTGGTTCTTAATATTAATTATACTCACATCTATTCCGAAATGTATTTGAGGTATGACAGTCTCGTTACAACAATAGTAGGCAAGCCACCCAGGCAGAAATTCGTTTACTCATTCGTGCCGGCGCAGGTTAAAACGCGCATGCCCGATCAGCCGGCAAATATTCTTAACATTACACTCGGATTTGACCTCGAAGGTTTTTCCGCAAGGCTGTCTTATTTGTACCAGGCTGATAAACTGACAGGTATCGGTTATTCGGGCGGCTACCCGACAACAGTACTCAGCTCTTACACAGGCCCTTATGAGCGGTGGGATCTTTCGATGCAATACAGAATTAACACTAATCTTCAAGTATTCGTGAATATGAATAATATCAGCGCCCGGCCTGATAAAAACTATACGGGAATCGGATTAAATAATCCGCAGTACTTTGAATATTACGGATTTACTATGGATATAGGATTCCGTTACAATTTGTAGAGAAGAATTCTTCCTCCTGAAATAAGAAAGGGATTATCTGTTAGAAGATAACGATTAATTAAAAATAATATTTAAACAACGCATGGGAGGATTAGTATGAAGTTAAAATACATTTGGTTTATATCAATACTTTTTTCCGCATTTGTTCTGCGGATACCGCAGTTAAAAGCTCAGACAGGAGACACTCTTCTTGTTTCCTGGGAAACTTCACCCGGTTCCGGGGTTGTTCAGGTAAACGCCCTTTATAACGCAGTTGTAAGCGATACCAACGCAAACGGAGCAAGGCTGAATGCCAACCGTGTTTACAAACTGCAAAAGGGAGGAGTTTATTGGGTTACAGAGAATTTTCAGAATAACGGCTACGCTCTGAGGCTTGTCGGTGAAACGCCTAACCCACTGGATATTTACGGTAATCCTCCGGTAATTCAGATGATAGCCAGGAGCGACGGATCCGTTAACGGGCACATTCTTCTCGGCTACGGTGATGTTTACATGAAGAATGTATATATAATAGGTTCGGACAATAACGGCGTTCAGACTTACTATCAGCCTATGGAATTCGAAGCAAACGACGCGCGCTGCGAGTTCGATAATGTAATTTTCGAGCGTTCCAACTTTGCGATTACCGCGTGGAACGGCAAGAACAACAAGATTTATTTCAGAAACTGCAAATGGTTTAACCTGGTTGAAAGACCGGTTACGCAGCAGTGGACAGGCCGGGCCGTAAGCTGCTGGGCGGATCAGGACACACTTGTCTTTGAAAACTGCACTTTCGATAATGTAGGATGTTTCGTTGTACAGGTTGAAGGCGGCGCGGCAAAATATTTCCGGTTTATTCACAATACAATCGTAAACAACGGGCGGCAGGCTTTTCAGGGGGGATGGTGGAGAGAAGCTTACATCGCAAACAATCTCTTTATAAATCCTTATTTCCAGGGTGAAGGCTACAACGATTTTAATCCTATCGGTAATCCGAACAGAGACCCCAGGGCTTACACCACAGGAATATTTGCGATTGCAGCTCTTCCTTCTACATACGGGCCTGATCTGGGCAGGCGAATCGTATTCTCAAACAACAGCGGATTCGTTGCTCAGACATTCAAGAATCAGTGGCGCGATACAGTAAGGATACAGCCGTTTACTAATGCCGTTACGGATTCATTTTTTACAACATACAGTATTTCCAACGGCGGTCAGATGATCATAAAAGATACTGCTTGGCTCTCCAATATGCCTTCATTCACCAAGTACGACACCGCAAATTATCCTATGATGATACAGTCTATTATTAATCTCCGCAAGGGTATAACACCCGCTCCTCAGTGGATGCAGGATTTAGTGATAGAAACGGGTGATACACTTTGGACGGCGCCTCAGTGGCCGTTGGTTCAAAATTTTACTTACTCTGATCAGTCATTGATGACTGCCGGAACCGACAATCTGCCTCTGGGTGATTTAAACTGGTTCCCGTCGAAAAAAGCTGATTGGGAAACAAACAAAGCCAAGTATATCTCCGATATCCAGGCAATAGCCGGCGCAGTCGTAGTTCTTGATCTTGTTGATAAAAGCGAAGCTGAAAGCGGTACCGCCAGCGGAGGGGCCGAAATAAAAGCTGTTCAGGGAATTACATATTATTCCTATACAGGCAGCGGTTCAATCACCTGGACGTTCGATATTTCAAACGAAGGACTTTACGATACAAAATGGTTTGTGCATGAAACCGGAAGAGGACAGAGCGGGCCGGTATTGGGTATTGACGGCTCATCGTTTGTAGATAAGGCGCACGGCTGGGGCCAGTTTGTATTTGACGCAGCTTCGGGCCCGGCTAGCGGCCTTTCCAACAGCGACTGGATCTGGGTGCCGGTAACTGCGGATGCCGTTCAGCTGACAAACCCATGGGCGGGTGATGCGACTCCGCTGTTTACGCTGAGCAAGGGTTCGCATACTATCGGAGTGATGGGCGGCGGCTGGGGAGAAGTAAGGTTTGCCGAAATAGATCTCGTACTGCACGGCGGCTCGGACACATTGAAACTAAAAGCTCCCGATGCGGTTACCGAACTTGTTACACCCGGGGCAGTGGGCGTTAAATGGGTCGCTTCGGGATTTAAATTCGTTGTTATGGGTACGAACGGCTCCGCTCAAGTAAGCATGAACGCACCCAGTGACGGAGTATATAAAATACAATTGTTTTATCAGAATTACGGTACGGCTCAAACCGCTTCTATAAAAGTTGACGGCAGCACCGTTATACCGAGTATGAATATCCCTTCAAAATCTGATTCTACCGGACTTAACGCCTTATCTGGTAACTTTAATTTAACAAAAGGTACACACTCATTTACGGTAACCGGCTCAGGCTTTAATCTTGATCTGGTTCAGTTAGTTAAGGTCTCCGGTGCAACCGGTATATCTAAAACCGATGAGATACCGGACAGCTACTGGCTGCAACAGAATTATCCCAATCCGTTCAACCCGGCAACAAATATTAAATTCTCAATCGGAAAATCGTCAAACGTAAAATTAATTATTTACAATATACTCGGCCAGAAAGTTGCGACTCTGATTGACAGATATATGCAAGCCGGTGTGTCCACTTTTGAA
>JBJKTB010000109.1:0-6017 GCA_046703345.1 Ignavibacteriaceae bacterium | reverse complement strand
ATACCGTCTTCTGCTTTGAAATCTGATTTTCGCTCTTAGCGTTGGATAAAATTTTTCTGAAATTTTCTTCAAATTTTCTTTGAGTTAAAAAGTTATGCAGCTCCGGATGAATATCTCCGGCTTTTCGTAAAATAATTCCGGCGTCTTTTTCTTGGTTAAAAACAATAAGCCACTTCCTTAAAATATCAAATGTTACAGGGTTATAAAGTATGTACTCATTTTGAGAGCCGGAGATAAATCTGCGCACGCGCTGGCCGGTGCCGAAAGGGACGCGCCAGGATGTTCTGGACGAAGGGCGGACGACAGTTGAGTTAATCCGGCCGATGACGGCTGTCTTGGAAAGTTTCTGAAGGAAATAAAAATCCTCAGCCGCTTTACGCTTATTCATTCCTTCCGCTTTTATATAACTTAAGTAATCGCAGGCCATTGAGGAGCCAATAGTATGAAAGGCGTACGGCGAGGCGGCGTACCGAAGTCCGAGCACGTAGTATCTAAGAAAGATTTCGTAGCAGATAATAGCTTCGGCGTTTCCGTCTTCGTGCGTATGGTTAAAATTAATTACGGCGGCCTGCAGATCCTCTTTATTAAACGCGTCGATAACAGTCTGAAGGTAGTTATGTTCGACCGTGCAGTCGGCATCCAGACAGATGATTATATTTTTTCCTGCGGAAGAATAATCGAACAAAGTGAGGGCCAGGTCCATGCCTGTTTTCCTTGCGAGTCCAACACCGCCGTCTTTTTCGGGGAACTCGCTGCCGTGCGAGGAGGCGTCGACAATACCGGTCTTGAGTCCCGAAGAAATTATCTTAGACGACAGAGCAGGCTCAATATGAGTTAAGCCGGCGGAAACTGCGCGAATGAAATCGACAGCTGCCGCATTATCCGATTTTACCTCGTCTGACGAAGAGGCAGTGTTGTTAATAACAAAGAGAATAAGAGTAGAATTAAAATAAGCCGGATCGTTCTCCGAAAGGGATTCCAGCAGAACTTTTATGTTTTCATATTCGCTCACTGCCGGAACAACTACAACTGTTTTAAATCTTCCCTCTGCCGCTTCAGCTTTATACAGCGGCGAGGAGTATTTGTTTAAATATTTTAAAACCTCAGGCGGAAGCGGGCTCATTTTCGTAAAAGTGTTAGATATAAATTTTGTTTTTAATTGTTGACGCACAGTTTAATAATGCCGGTTAATAATATTAACACAGGCACGGGTGAACATGGATTTGATTAAACAAACCCCTGCAATAAATTACCATTTATTAACCGGCTGCAGGCCGCAGGCAGTTAAGATCTCTAAGGCGGCGTTTATATCCGGGCCGGTTATCCAGTTAAACTTCACGCCTTCGCGTTCCATCTTTCTAAACCAGGTCATCTGTCTTTTAGCAAACTGGTTTATTGCCGAGTTAAGTTTCTGGAACATATCGTTGTAATTAAGAGCGCCCTTAAGATAAAGCGCGAGATACTTGTACTCCAATCCGAAAGACATCATTCTCTCATAGGATAATCCGCCGGCGGCGAGCCTTCCGGCTTCTTCTATCATGCCGTTAGCCAGCCTGTGTTTAAGCCGGGCATTAATTCTTCTTTTAATTTCTTCTCTGCCCGGATTTATTCCGATTATAACAGGATTTATCTGCGGATGTTCTTCAGCCGGATTCCCGGATGTTTCGGCGATCATTACGGCTTTTATAATCCTTTCTTTGTCGAGCATATCAGTGGTATTATGCGGCGCGCCGTTCAAGCCCAACAGTATTAACCTGAGCTCTTCGATATCGAGCTCATTAAGATAGCCGTAACGTTCACCGGAGAAGTAAGTTTTTTTCAAATTATAATTCTGAAGAACCGAGCTGAGGTAAAGGCCGGTTCCGCCTGCAAGGATAGGCATTCCTCCTGCGGCATTTATTTCATCGAACGCTTCGTAAAAGCGTTTGTTAAACATGAAGAGATTGAATTCATCTGCGGGGTCAATAATGTCTATTAAACGGTAAGGAATACTCTTCCCGCGAACCGTATACTCGGAAATATCTTTTCCCGTGCCGATATCCATACCTTTATAGACCTGTCTGGAGTCTGCCGAAATTACTCCGCCGTTATATACAAAGGCCAGGCGCGCGGCAAGTCCGGTCTTGCCTGTTGCGGTGGGACCGAGTATGGTGATCAAATTATAATTCATAGGAAAAGCTGTTGAAGCTGAGCGCATGAGTTTTTGCTTGAATAATAATTAAGTTCAACCGGCAGGGTGAAGTCTTATCTCAAAGGCGGAGCCTTCGCCGGAGGAGCCGGTGAGCTTTATCTGGCCGCCGTGATCTTCAATAATTTTTTTCGCGATCGCCAAACCGAAGCCTGTTTTCTTTTTGCCGAAAGAAAAGAAAGGCTCGAACAGCTTGTCATTAATTTCATTAGGAATTCCGGGTCCGGTATCTTTAAATTCCAGAACGATGCTGTCGTCCTCCTCTCTTACTACAATATAAATTTCACCTCCGCCGGGCATAGCGTCGCAAGAATTTTTTGAAAGCTGAAAGAAGGCTTGATAGAAAGCGATTTTATCGAGTTTAACTTCCTTGTCAGTTTCGTAGCGTTTAAATAGCTTAACGTTTCTTGACTCAACGTATTCGGCTAGAAGGTCAAGAACGCCGTCCATCGCTGCGCTCAGGCTTACGGTTTCCGCATTAATGGAAGTTCTGCCGTTAACGTAATCAAGAGTTGTCTCGATGTAATTTATTATTGAGTCGCTCTGCATGTCGATTAAGCCGGCGGCCTGCGCCTCTTCGAAACTCATTTCTTTTTTCAAGAGGAACTGGACGTATTGTTTAATCATAAGCGAAGCTGTCTTAACATCTTCAAGTAGGAAGCCGGCTATTTCGCCGAGCGAGGATATTCTGCTTTCGTTAATCAGTTCTTCGGCTTTCAGTGAATTAGCGGCAGCGTTTATTACCGTCCGCGTAAGGATGTTAAGAGATTCCGTGTCAAGCTCGTTAAATTCATCCTGTACGCAGTTTATAAGCTCAAGCACGCCGAAGAGGGCGCCGCCGCTGTCTTTAAACGGGACGCAAAGCAGATCGAATGTTTCGCGGCCCGGAATGCTGTCAACTGCTATGTCAAACCGTTCATCCCCGGATACATTATAAATGACGATTTTTTCGCCCGAGCCTGCGGCGTATCCCGCAATGCCAGTGTTCATTTTTATAAATTCCCTGCGGCTGTTCAGCGATTCGTTCATGTACCATAGCTGCTCTTTAGAAGCATCGTAAATGAACAGCTTTCCTGTTTCCGAACCGAAAATTTCAGACATAACCGCAACGGCACCCGCGGCGGTTTTTGCGTAACGAATGTTCGCGTGAATTTTTTCAGCAGCCTCAATCAAAGCCTGATAATCGGTGCGAGATTCACCCACAGTTAGAGCTTCAGCAGATTCATGTTTTTCTTCCGCGTCTAATTCTTCTTCCGCCTCGGCATTTGCGGGAGATTCCGGTAAATCACGCGGCTCTTCAAATTCATCCTTTGCCGGCCCGGCCGTAGGCTCAATGGATTCCGGTAATGTGTATTCCCCGGTTGTATCCTCAACGGGAACGTCATCCTGTAATTCTTCATCGGGCGTTTCGGTTTTATCTTCAGGCGGCGTAAAATCAGAAATATCATCCAGTAAATTTTCTTCTTCCGGGATTTCATAATTCTCTTCATCTTCGCTCAGCATAAGATCATTTCCCGTAGTCTCATCCTCAACCGATAGAGTTTCCTCATCCGGATCCATTTTATAAGAATCGGACTCATCTATTTTACCGGCATTATCATCAAAGCCGCTCGAGGTTTCCTCATTTAAAATAAAAGTAGAATCCTCATCGCCGGTTTTATCCTTCTCAGCGGAAGCGGAGTTCTCCTCCGGATGAGTTGTCTCGATTAAACCGAGTTCTGCCTTGATGGAATCAGTAAGCGCCTGCTGATTTTCGTCTGCTGCTATGATAAAATCTTCCTCGCCGGCCGAGAAATCTATATTAGTATCAGGAGTTTCGGCCTCAACCGAATCTTGTTCGTTTAAGCTATCAACGTCGGTCTGAGTTTTTTCATTTTCGTTAACGTCTTTTTCGGGTTCATCAGGCGTCTGTTCGGGGGATACGTCTTCGGTACCGCTGTCCTTATCCGGCGGTATATTAGTTTTCCTTATATTGTCATTCAGGGTCTTATTCTTCTTTACAAGATCGTTCAAATCTTTCTTGATTATTTTATACAGAATGCAGTCGGTATTAGCAACAGCTGATGAGCTTCTTTTTGATTTCCCGAAGATTTCCTTTTCGCCGAAGAACTCGTCTTTGCCTTTGCGATATATATTGGAAATGCCTGCCTGGAGAGGGATCTTTACCTTGACTTCACCCTCCATTATGAGGTAGATGCAGTCGCTCGCGTCGCCCTGCTGATAAATGATATCCCCCTCCATAAAATTTAAGAACCTGTTCTGGTGAGTGCTCAGCTTAAAGTCGGGTGATTTTATCCCGCTGAAAAGTTTGTTTGAAAGGATAGATTCCAGATTTTTGTTTTGAGGCATCGATTTAGTTTATATTTGATTACGATAATTATTGAATGTTATAAGTATAATGAATTATTCAGAAATAGAAAACGGTATTAAGCATCTAAAAGAAAGGGACGGAAAGCTGGCGGTAATTATCGGGCGGTCGGAAACATGCAGTTTGGCGCCGAAGAAAGACTATTACGGAGCTCTTTTGAGGGCTATAGTAGGACAGCAGTTATCGGTAAAAGCGGCGGCAGCGATAAACAGGAAGTTCCAGGCTCACTTTAACGGAAAGCCTCTTCCTGATAAAATATTAAGCACCGGCGATACTATACTTCGCGGGCTGGGATTATCCAACGCAAAAGTAAAATATGTTAAAGATCTTTCATCGAAAATCATCTCCGGGGAAATTCATTTCAGAGGATTAAGCGGGATGACCGACGAGGAGGTAATAAACGAATACACAAAAGTAAAAGGCATCGGGGTTTGGACTGTACACATGTTTCTAATATTTACTTTAGGACGGCCAAACGTGCTGCCTGTGAACGATCTGGGATTAAGGAAGGCTATAATGCTGAACTACGGCTTGAGAAAGCTTCCCGACGAGAAAAAAGTTATACGAATATCCAAAGCCAACAACTGGACGCCTTATAATTCATTGGCCAGCTGGTATTTATGGCGGAGTCTCGAATTCAATGATTAAGCATGTCACACGCCGGGTTTCTATAGTAACATAAAAATAATTAAATTTATCCCGAATCTTTAATAATATTAATGCATCTGATGGAAGAGCAAGAATTAATCGACGCGGCAAAAAGCGGCAACAGAAAAGCGATGGCCGAGCTGGTCGGTAATTACGAGAAGACGGTCTACAATTTTTCTTTCAAAATCTGCAGAGACCCGGACAAAGCCGAGAACACAATGCAGGAGACATTTCTCAGCATGGTCAAGTCTCTTCACCAGTTCGACGGCAAATCGAAGTTATCTACCTGGCTTTATCGTATAGTAGCAAACCATTGTCTGATGGAAATGAGGAAGCGTAAGCATCAAACCGTTTCTATTGACGAAGACGACAGCTTATACGACAGCAGCTACGCGGCAGACTGGGACACGATTCCTCCTAATATAGTAGAGAACGAAGAACTTAAAAAGATACTAGACGCGGCGATACAGAAACTTTCTCCCGAGTACAGGATAGTTTTTATGCTGAGAGACGTGGAAGGGTTGTCTACCGAAGAAACCGGCAAGATAACCGAGCTGTCGGTACCGGCTGTTAAATCAAGGCTGCACAGAGCGCGAGCGTTTTTAAGAAAAGAAATTAATAAGGCGTTTCAAAAATGAACGAGCAAAAAGTATCCTGCAAAGAAGTAATGGGCCATATCTGCGAGAGCCTGGGAGAGGACCTGGATTCGCCGAAGTGCAAAGCTATTAAGGATCAACTCGACGAGTGCACCGACTGCAGAAATTATTTTAAAACTGTTGAAAAAACAATCGACTTCTACAAACGATACGACGT
>JBJKTB010000108.1:0-6017 GCA_046703345.1 Ignavibacteriaceae bacterium | reverse complement strand
TACGACATCTGTGTGGCTGTTTTCAATTTCAAATCCAATGAATTGATAAACGAATTATGTCAAACAAAATGAGATGAAACATGTTTGATATTAAAAACATCCTGCTGCCGGCGGATTTCAGTAATTTGTCGCTTACCGCATCCGGTTATCCGGTTGAATTTGCTTCTCAAGACGGAGCCCAATACATCTGCTTCAATTAATCGAATAAATGTCCCCAATATTGGATATCCGTTAGCCCGATCTATCAGAAGGAAATAGAATGAAGTCCATCAAACAGGAGGCTTTAACCCCGCTGAAGGAGACAGTAAAAAATAAAAGCCGGCGGAATAGAAATACTCCCGGTCTTTAAAAAGGTACTGTATTATGAGAAAATATTAAGTTAATCCCAGATAAATTACATCGATGTGATAGTTATCGCTGCTTACGAAAGAACCGGGCTGCTTCATACATTAATCGGAAGCGCCGCCGAAAAAGTAATAAGTTATGCAAAATGCCCGGTTTTGGTAATAACACCTACCGAAAACCAAAAATAGTCGGTTTCCACGTATGCAACACTGCAATACTTGATTATCCGGCCGGAATTAATTATTTTAATTGCTCGATTATTTGCAAAGGAAGGTTTTTGATGGCGAGAGTAAAAAACGTCGAGGTATTCTGTCCTAACTGCAACTCGATTACTAAAATGGAATTGACGGGGGAAGTATCAGGATCCGAGCAGGAAACAAAGCGCTGGGCAAAATGTAAGAAATGCAAACAGACAATGGTGATTGATTTATCGGAAGATGTGAAAGAGACAAAGGTTTCGCTTGAGGGGATTGAAAACGAGAACTGCACGGTTTATTCACCGAAAAAATCATACTCTATCGGCGAATCCATATATCATGAAAATTGGGACGATTTCGGGAAAGTAGTAGCTAAAGACGTGCTCTCTAACGGCCAAAGTTCAATAGCCGTGGAATTTCAGAAATCCGGACTAAAGAAATTAATAGAATCATTATCAATATAAAAAATACCTGAAGCGAGGTGAATTAGTTGGTAGGAATTACAGTCGGCGAAAACGAATCGATTGACAAGGCGTTAAGAAGATTCAAAAAGAAATACGAAAGATCGGGCATTCTTAAAGAGTTCAAGAAAAGAACTTTCTTCGTTAAGCCTTCGATTAAAAAACGTATGGAAAAGATGAAAGCAGCCCGGCGCGCGCACCGCTCCGATGTTAACGAATAATTTGAGGTCCCTGTAAAGGGACCTTTTTTTATTTCAGTTCGGCTTTCGGCTCTACCGGCTCCGGCCCTTTCTTTGTTAAATAGTGCTTATCGAAATGCTTTACTATACAGTTGAACGCCTCGTCTACCGAATTACAAAATGACAGATGGTTTAAATCCGATTTATTTATAACGCCGTTTTCAATCAATCCGTCAAAATTAATTATACTCTTCCAGTACTTCTCGTCGTATACAACAAGCATCATTTTCTTTTTTATCTTTCCCGTTTGAAGCAGGGTTAATATCTCGAAGAATTCATCCATTGTACCGAAGCCGCCCGGGAAGACGACAAGACACTTTGCAAGGTACGCAAACCAGAATTTCCTCATAAAGAAATAATGGAATTCGAAACTGAGTTCGGGCGAAACATACTTATTCACGAACTGCTCATAAGGAATGCTGATATTTAATCCGATAGAATAACCGCCGGCCAGCTTGGCGCCTTTATTTGCCGCTTCCATTATTCCCGGTCCCCCGCCGGTGCATACTATAAATCGGTTGGCAAAAGTTTCCAGCCCCATAGACCATTCAGTTAATCTTCTTGAAAGTTCAACGGCATCCTCGTAGTATTTTGACATGTGCACCATATGCTGGGCCATTCGAAGCTGCTCGGCAAGCCGGGGAGTAGACTTTGGGTTTATAGTCCTGAATTTATTCAGTTCGGCAGCCGCATTCTTTTTCGATTTCAATCTAGCCGATCCGAAAAACACAATTGTGTCAATAATCTTATGCTTCCTGAATTCTTTCTGCGGTTCCAGAAACTCGGCAAGTATGCGAATTATTCGGGCGTCGGAAGAATTAAGAAACTCCAAATTCTCGTAAGCTTTCGGAGGGGATTTTTTTCTTGCCATGTTTATCCTCTGTATGATTGCTGTTATAAATCTAAAATGTTTTTTTTACGGAAGGTCCGTTGTGAAAGCCTTTTATTTGAAAATCAATATTATATATTTGAAAACTGTTTATTATTTTTTATTGATGTTGAACTTTAACTATCACATCAAAGTTAGTTTATCTCAAAAATAAAAATCTTATTCACTTTTCCAAACTTTTTATTTTAATTGCGCGTATTATGCCTTACAAAATGATCAAGAACATCTTATTGCTAATTTTACTCGGCACATTTCAAATTTTCGGCTTAGGCAAAGGCGAGATAAGGCAAAAGATCGAAGAAGAACTTAATAAACTGCCGGCCGGGACGACTGCCGCTATTCTGATAATAAATCCGCTTACGCAGGATACTATTTACAAACAGAACGTTGGACTGTCGGTCATCCCGGCATCCAATACGAAACTATTTACTACTGCCGCCGCTTTAACGATGATGGGAGGTTCATATCAACTTAAAACCGTAATCCTCATTCCTGCCGGCTCTCTGGAGAACGGTACTGTCAAAGGCAATATATACATTAAAGGCTACGGTAATTCGGTCTTTACCGCGGAAGACATGGATGCCATGGTGCGTAAGCTGAAAGATATGGGCATCAAAAAAATTAACGGCAAAGTTATTGGCGATGACAGTTTTTTCGACGAAATATACACCAGGTCCGACTGGATAAACGACGAGCTTACAAAGGTAAGGCTGCCCGCAATATCCGCACTCGTAATAGACAGAAACCGCGAGCTGACAAGAAGAAAGATCCGTTATAAAAGAAGAGGACGCACTATAATAAGGGAGATAACGGCCTATAAGAACATAAGCGATCCGCCGATGTTCGCCGCCAAGATGCTCCGTGAAAAATTAATTAAGAGCGGAATAAAAGTCGGAATAGCCGATAAAGGAAAAGCCCCCGTTAAAGCGGATACTCTCGCCGTATCCGGAATAGAGCTGCGCGAGTTGATAAAAAGGATTAACAAACATAGCGATAATTTTCTCGCCGAATGTTTATTTAAAACACTCGGAGCTATATACAGCGGTAAACAGGGAAACTCTTTTTATTCGACTCAGGCGGTAATCAAATTTATAAAAGACAACGGAATATTTTCTGCGGGTACTTCTCTTGTTGACGGTTCCGGCCTGTCTCGCTATGACTTGGTTACCGTCGGCGCGATAGTCGGAGTTCTGGAAAAAATGTATTTCGACTTAAACCATTTCAAGGATTTCTTCAACTCGCTCAGCATAGCGGGAGTTGACGGCACTCTCCGCCACAGAATGACAGGGACTAATGCCGAAGATAACTTCCACGGCAAAACCGGAACTCTTAACGGTGTATCTTCCCTTTCCGGCTACCTGAAAACCGCGAAAGGCACTGAACTTGTGATAAGTATGATATTCGACTTTAAAAATCACGGCGCTAATTATTACATGGAAATTGAGAATCGATTAGTGGAGATACTTTACAATTTGGATTAACAAAAAACCCCGGATGTTTTCCGGGGCTTTCGTTTTAAATATAAATTCAGAATAATTATTTCTTCGGAGGATTCGACTGCTGCTGGCTCTGCTGTGTTTTTGGCGTTGTAGCCTGAGGAAGAGTCGGAGTAGTCGGAAGCTGGTGCTGACCCGACTGAATGATGCTTTCTCTCTGTGAAGCGTTTGTCATTCCAGGCAGGAAGAAAAGATTCGCGGCAATTGCCAGAACCGCAAGGCTTCCGCCCAGCCACCATGTAGCTTTACTTAAAAAGTCGGCCGTTCTTCTGGTTCCGAACATCGAACCCATACTTCCCGAACCTCCGAAAGTGCCCGAAAGTCCGTCGCCCTTGCTTGCCTGCATTAAAACTACTACCATCAACAAAACTGAGATTATTGACGATAAAATTATTAAAAACATGTACATAGCTGTCTCCTTAATGTTGTAGCGGGGGAGGGATTCGAACCCCCGACACGTGGATTATGATTCCACTGCTCTAACCGACTGAGCTACCCCGCCGCCTTTAATTTTAGCTTGTAAATATAGAAACAATTATAATTATTTACAATAATTCTGCGAATAATCTCACAAAACGGCGTTAAATCTGCTCATCTGTACGGTTAATTTCTATCTGCTTGCTTCTATTTCTTTCCAGAGATAATCGAGGAGTTCCTGAACTCCTTCTTTAGTAGCCGAGGAGAAAAACAACAGCGGCGAGTCCGCCTGCTTTATCTTCTTTCGCGCTAATTTTTTCAACTCGTCCTTCTCTACCAAGTCTATCTTCGATAAGGCGATGACTTTCTTTTTTTTCACAAGATTCGGGCTGAAGCTCTTTAGTTCATTTAAAAGAACGTTGTAATCCTGCTGAAAATTTTCAGAAGTAACTTCGATCAGGAAAAGAAGAATTTTTGTTCTTTCAATGTGCCTTAAAAATTTGTGGCCGAGACCTTTTCCCTCGTGAGCTCCTTCAATTATTCCGGCAATATCGGCTACCGTAAAACTCTTGTATTCTTTATACTTCACAATTCCCAGATTGGGCTCAAGAGTAGTGAACGGATAGTCGGCAATTTTCGGTTTAGCGGCAGAAATTGTCGATATAAGCGTAGACTTGCCCGCGTTCGGAAATCCTACCAGTCCCACATCGGCAAGAAGCTTAAGCTCAAGCACTACTTTTCTGCTTTCTCCCGGTTTACCCGGTTCGGCATATCTGGGGGCCTGGTTGGTGGGCGTAGCAAAATTGCTGTTGCCTTTTCCTCCCTTCCCGCCTTTTACTATTGCCGCTTTCTTTTTATCTGTATCGAGGTCGAACAGCGTGCCGCCGTTATTAGCGTCTTTGATTACCGTTCCCACCGGAACTTTAATAATAATATCCTCGCCGTTCTTTCCGTCCTTTAACGAACTTCCGCCCTGCTCGCCGTTGCCGGCCTTGTAAATTTTTTTGTACCTTAAATCGAGCAGCGTCGAAAGGTTATGGTGGGCTTCGATAATAACGCTGCCTCCCTTGCCTCCGTTCCCGCCGGCCGGTCCTCCCTTCGGCACATACTTTTCCCTTCTGAAACTTACCGCGCCGTCTCCGCCGTCTCCGGCTTTCAGTTCGATCTCGGCATAATCTATAAACATAATTAATCCTGTCCGAAGTAATTGGAAACTGAGTTGGTTAATGTAACTGCATCCCGCGTATAAGGATTAATTCTGTATGTTAGAAAAACTCCTTTTAAAATTTCTGTGGCCTCATCGTAAGAAGAGCACTCCGTAATTTTTTCCATAGTGTTGGCAAAATCTTCCCTGTCGTCGTTAAAAACGTTTGATACTATTTTATCTATATCTTTATCGCTTAAGAAATCGAAGATATCTTTTGCGCGTTTTTTTTTCGCGGTCGGCGGAACTATTTGCCTTTTTGTTTCCTGATGACGCGCCGGTTTCGCGGAATTTAATGTTTTCTCATCAGCACTTGGGCCGAGTAAATCCGTATCTAAGTTATCGCTCGCAATATCAAATTCCTGGATGCTTTCCTGGTCCGGCTCCTTTACAAAATCAACTTCATCTTCTTGATGAAAATCGTTCGGCATATCGGAGTGTTCCTCCTCAAAATCAAAATTCACATCGGGCTCTTCTTCGTTGCGGGCTTCCGTTTTTAATTCATCAAACTCCTCTTCCGGCTGATTGGTCTCGAATTTTTTTTCATCCTCTTCGTCACCGACAATCGAAAGCAGGTCTTCATCCAGCGAAGGATCTATCTGAAGACCTTCATCGGATAATTCCTTCTCAAGTTTCTCAATTTCCTCTCTTAACGACGAAACATCGGCCGGGTGATCAATTTCAGGCTCTATTTCTTGCTTCTTTAACATGTCGCGTTCTTCAGTCTTATCTTTATTCTTCGCGGCCGGCAATTCTGATGATGCATCTT
>JBJKTB010000107.1:0-2955 GCA_046703345.1 Ignavibacteriaceae bacterium | reverse complement strand
CCGTTTTGAAGTCTGCGAAGTTAAATTGGATGACATAAAATCCGTCAGCAAAGAAGTGAAAATAATACCTGTCGGAAAAATTATGAAAACCCTAGATGTTACGCCTCGTTAAATACATTTCAATTTTCATCCTTTTCTTTTTTACACGGGCTTTCGCTCAATCCGTTCAATCGATTTCCGTATCAGGCAATCGAAATTTCGGCAGCGACGAGATAATTGCGTGGAGCGGCATTACCCCTGGTCAGAAAATGTTTAACGGGATGATCGACTCTGTAAAAAAAAGATTAGCATACAATCTAGGCGAAAGAGGATATTATCATTCTGCTTTCGAAGGAACCGGCGTAAGGCCCGGTACGGATACTTCGAAAATATCGCTGCATATCGAATTGAGCGAAGGCGCGCCAACTTATGTTGGAAGCCTTGAAACAACCGGGCTTGATTCATCATCAGCGGAGACTGTAACTCCATTGTTTAAATATCTTGACGGCCGCATTTTCAATAAGTATGATTTAAGTGAAGTCATATCCGAAGCTCTAACATATTTTGAAAACAACGGTCGGCCGTTCGCCAGAATAATTATAGAATCAGTTTATTTTTACGGTGATGCAGCGAACTCGGATTATTCGGCGAGAATCCGCCTTAGAGTTGACGAAGGCGTTTACTGCAGGATAGATAAGATTGAGATTTCCGGAAACAATTCAACTGCCGATTACGTAATTACGAGAGAGCTGAGAATTGAAACCGGCGAGGAATATTCGCAGAAGCTGATTGATGAACTTCCTGAGAGACTAAACCGGCTTGGATTTTTTGAACCAGTGCAGAAACCGGACTTCTACTTAAACTCAAAAAATCAGGGTATTCTTCTTATAAAAGTAAAGGAAAAACAAACTAACAACTTCGACGGGATAATAGGATACATTCCGTCTTCCGGAACAAACCAGGGCGGCTATTTAACCGGACTGGTAAACGTGAGTCTGAGAAATCTTTTCGGCACCGGACGGGCGGCGGCTATAAGATGGCAGCAGTACGACAAGAATTCGCAGGACCTGGAATTGAAGTATCTGGAGCCCTGGATTTTCGGTTATCCTTTTAATTTAAACGGGGACATTTTTCAGAGGAAGCAGGACAGTTCTTACGTTCAAAGAAAACTTGAAGGGTCTATCGAGTACCTTGCAACGGAAAATTTTTCGGCTTCTTTTTTTATCTCTTCCGAGACAATTATTCCGACTCAAGGTGTTATACCTGCCTTCACTGTATTTAATTCCAACTCCGTAACCACCGGAATAAATTTAAAAATCGATACACGCGATGATCCGTATTCTCCCACCCAAGGCATTCTCTTTCTAAACTCATACTCGTTCAGCCGTAAAAAAATTACGGGTCCCGCTGAGTTTATTACACCTGATATTCAAACCGACATTACGCTGCAGAGATTTTCAATCGACATCAGCGGATATTATTCACCCTTCCAGAGACAGGTGGCAGCGCTCGGCTTACACGGTCGGGAGCTGAGAGGATCGTTTTTCGAGATAAGCGATCTTTACAGGCTCGGCGGAACAAATACGTTAAGAGGATACAGGGAAGACCAGTTCCTGGGAAACAGGATATTCTGGTCTAATCTTGAATACCGTTTTCTACTCAGCCGCAGAACGTTCGTATTTCCGTTCATCGATACCGGCTATTATTTAATGAACGATAATCCGACTCTTCATATAACCCGCGCAGAAGGATTTAAGATCGGCTACGGTTTGGGCCTGAACATAGAGACCGGGCTCGGAGAATTGGGAGTTAGCTTCGCTCTGGCTAAAGGCGACTCCTTCTCGCTGGGAAAGATACATTTCGGTCTGGTAAATGAGTTTTAGCAGGACAGCCTTAGCTTGAGCGCTGTTAAATCAGTCGTAAAATAAAGTAATAGGCGAACTGAAAAAGATTACGCAATCCGGTGACATTTTAACTTATATTTGCTTATTATTCGGAAGCCGATCAAATCATTAGATGATAAATTTACGATGGCGTTTTTTACCAAGCTTCGCGCTGCCGCGCAAATATGCAGACCTTTAAATTTCGTGATTACGTTTGCTGCGGTTGTTGTAGCCGAAATAATCTGTTCGAAGAACAATCTTCAGCTTTCCGGATTAATATCAGCGCCGCTGTCCGCCGGATTTACGGCATCGGCAGGGAATATTATAAACGATATTTTTGATATTGATATCGATAGAATTAATCGTCCTGAAAGGATACTGCCCTCGGGAAGGCTGAAGATTCCGGAAGCCCGGTTCTTATACTGGATGTTAATGCTGCTTGCATTTCTTTTTTCATTGTACATAAATTTGTCCGCGGTTATTATCGTAATATTATCAAACCTGCTCTTGTTTTTTTATTCTTATTCGTTAAAGAAGGTGCCTCTCGCGGGTAATTTTTCGGTTGCGCTGCTTACCGGCGCGGCATTCATTTACGGCGGAGCAGCGGTCAATAATCCTGCCGACGCTGTAATACCTGCTTCGTTCGCTTTCTTAATTAACATGGTAAGGGAAATCGTGAAAGATATGGAAGACGTGAAGGGCGACTCGGATTCGGGCATTATTACGTTTCCACAGAGATACGGATTCGGGGCCGCTAAAAAGGCGATTATTTTGCTTTCGTTATTTCTTATTGCTCTCACGGTTTATCCTTTTATTTTTAAGTTGTACAGGATTGAATATTTTATCATGGTTATGCTAATTGTAAATCCCGTGATGATATTCGTACTTAAGTCTATTTTTGAAAACGACTCGCGCCGGAACTTGAATAAATTAAGTTTTATTTTAAAATTAAACATGATAATAGGTTTAACAGCAATCTATCTGGGAAGATGAAAAATTTCGACAATTCATTCCTGACGGACAGTATTCGTCTTTTGGCAGGCGTAGACGAAGCAGGCAGAGGACCGTTGGCCGGGCCGGTGGTAAGCGCTGC
>JBJKTB010000106.1:0-3025 GCA_046703345.1 Ignavibacteriaceae bacterium | reverse complement strand
TTGCGTAATGTAACGAAAGTTTATAATTCTTCATCCCAAAAGCGGCATCACTTAGATATAAGTATGCCTCAGCCTTAATTTTTTCGGTATTTGTACGCCCAACAAGCCCCGAAAGAGAATCTGTAGCAACCTGATATTCGCCGTTCTCAAGCATGTGCTTGTCGAGAATTAAAGATATTTCCGGTTTTGTTAGAGGACGTTTAGAAAAGACTTCGCCCCTTCTTTTAGCATAAATATCGTCCTCAAGATCCATATTACCGCGGTCGGATAAGCTGAAATATTTAATGGCATCATCCCTGTCTCCAAGCAGTTCGAAACATACACCAAGCCGGTAGCAGGCTATTCCCTTATAATCCTCTTCCAAAGTTGTATTACGGAAATTTAGATAATACGGTTTTGCCGCTTCAAACATATTCTGCTTGAAAAAGACATCACCCATTAGAAAATTAGAAAATGATATTAACTGCTTAAAAACAGTGTCTTTAGTCTTTGTAATCTGGATAAGTATCTTCTCAGCTTCCTTCAGCTTCCTTCGCTTTATCTTCAGTATTGCGTAGGAATAATCGAAAAGCAAATTTTCAGGATAACGTAGAATAAGCGGCTTCAAGTATAGTTCTGCCGAGTTGTTATCGTTAAAATAATTCGTAAGAATCTGGGATAAATAATATTGAGCTTCCACTTTAGACATATTGCCTTCTCTGGCTGCAATCTCTATAAATTTAAGTCCTGTCTTAACATCGCCGTGAATCCCGGCAAGACTTAAAGCCCAGCTAAATGTGGAAGGGATTTGACCGACTCCGAAGTTATACAATCCAAGCCCCAAATAAGCATCATAATAAGTTGAATCAATTTCAAGAGTCTTGTTCAGATAAGATTCTGATTTTTTACTAGCCCACACCGCGTCTAAAAATTTTTCTGCTTTCGCAAAAGCTAAAGCACGATAGCTGTAATCAGCTCCCAGGATATAAAGTGTATTTGCATCATCAGGATCATCTTCCAACTGCATTTTAGCCTTCTCAATCGCCGAATCCGAATAAGCGACAAAAGCATTAAGATCTTTTAAATCCTGATTGCTTAAGTAGTACCAAAGATAAATGCTCGACTGGTAATGATAGCCTCTGGGATCGTTTGGATATTTCTGTATTAAACCATGGAAGATATTCTCGGCTTGCTTCCATTTAAAGTTATAACTGAATTCCAGGCCTTTTTTTATGGTTTTTACAACCGGAGTTTGAGCGTTTAATGTGAAAGCAAATGAGGCAAAGGAGAGCATTAGCACTATAGCGAATCCGGCAGCCGTATTTGGAAATATGCGAATGAACGGAAATTTTGACACTGAACGTTTACGCCCGCCTGCGCGAATTGTTCTATAATTTGAACTATTCTTCTTCGCTGAGGACTGATTTTTCATTTGCATATTTCAAAGATGCTTTCACAAATTCTCTAAATAGAGGATGAGCTTTTGTAGCCCTTGATTTCAACTCTGGGTGAAACTGGCAACCCAGGAACCAGCGGTGGCCGGGAAGTTCAACAATCTCTACAAGTTCGTGGTCTGGCGACAGCCCGCTAAGCAGCATTCCATTGTCTGTCAATACGCCCCTGAACTTATTGTTTACTTCATACCGATGTCTGTGTCTTTCGGAAATGTAATCTGTCTTGTAAGCTTCGTCAGCTTTACTGCCTTTCGTAATTGTACACGGGTAGGCACCAAGACGCATAGTTGCCCCCATGTTCTTCACATTTTTTTGGTCTGGCATAAGATCTATAACAGAATATCTGGTCTTTTTAAACTCCGAGCTGTGAGCTCTTGTAAGTCCGCATACGTTCCTTGCAAATTCAATAACCGCGCACTGCATTCCTAAGCAAATACCGAAGAACGGAATATCGTTCTCACGGGCGTAACGGATCGCATTAATCTTCCCTTCTATTCCCCTCTCTCCGAACCCGCCGGGTACAAGTACGCCATTTACGCCATCCAGCAGTTTTGCCGGATCCTCCGTTTCAAATCTTTCTGCACTGATGCTCCTTACCTTTACAACAGCATCGTTCTCAGCTCCGGCATGAACAAAGGCTTCCATAATACTCTTATACGCGTCCATATGCTCTACGTACTTGCCGCAGACCGCAATCTCAACACTCTTAGTAGGATTTTTTACCTTCGATACGAGATTATCCCAATCGTCGAGCTTAACTTTTTTATCGGGAAGATGAAGCCTCTTCATAACTATCTGATCTAGTTTTTCACGGTAAAGAACCAGAGGGACTTCATAAATTGAAGAGCAATCGTAAGCTGACATGACCGAACGCGAATCTACGTTGCAGAATAATGCGATCTTATCCCTAATATCCTTAGCAAGTTTCTTCTCCGACCGGCATATTAGTACATCAGGCTGAATACCTAACTCAAGAAGATTCTTAACACTGTGTTGAGTTGGTTTTGTCTTCACCTCACCGGCCGATGCGATATACGGCACCAGTGTTACATGAATATTCATCGTATTCTTTCGCCCGAACTGAAGCATTAGCTGTCTCATCGCCTCAATGAAAGGAAGACTTTCTATATCGCCGACTGTACCGCCGATTTCGCTAATAATCACGTCGTATTCGTTAAGCTCGCTAAGCTTAATCATTCTCTGTTTAATTTCGTCTGTAATGTGGGGAATAACCTGAACGGTCGCTCCCAGATAATCACCGCGTCTTTCTTTATTAATAACATCATTATAAACCTGACCGGTAGTTGTGTTATTCGCTTTAGTCATGTTTACATCAAGAAAGCGTTCGTAATGTCCCAGGTCCAAATCCGTTTCGGCGCCGTCGTCGGTAACGTACACCTCGCCGTGCTGAAAAGGATTCATGGTGCCCGGATCGACGTTAATATACGGGTCGAATTTTTGAATCGTGACTTTGAAGCCGCGTTGTTTAAGTAGAAGTCCGAGTGAGGAGGCGGTGATTCCTTTTCCTAAAGAGGAAACTACCCCGCCTGTTACGAAGATAAACTTAACTTTATTTCTGGAGGCCATTTTAA
>JBJKTB010000105.1:0-4091 GCA_046703345.1 Ignavibacteriaceae bacterium | reverse complement strand
AAACATGAAATAGGTTGCATCGTTTCCGGTTAAATTTTCTTTTTGTGACGGAGGGAACTTTCTCCGCCTGTAGTCTGGTTTTGAACTGAAAATAAGAGTTAAATACGGTCAGGAGATTCTACCGTCACTTCGTTATTTAAATTTCCCGTATTCAGTGTGGACGCAGGCTCAAACAAAAGCACATGCGCTTCTTCCCGGGCAACAGGCCGGTGTTCGGTTCCTTTCGGTATAATAATTAATTCTCCTTCATTTGCCTCTATTGTTCGGTCGTTAAACTCAATTGCCAATTTCCCTTTAAGTACCAGAAATAATTCGTCCTCGTTGTCGTGATGATGGCTGACGAACTCGCCCTTCAGCTTAACAACTTTTACGTGCTGGCCGTTCAACTCGCCGATGATTTTAGGAGTCCAATACTCGCTGAACTGCGAAAATTTTTGCGCTAAATTTATTTTTTCCATGATAGATTTTTATTTCAGTTTTCCATCAGTCTGCGGTGATAGTTAATCTGCCCGAGATGATAATTTAAATGCGTGGTAAGATGAATAAGAAAATATCCGGTTGTCATCTTTTTGTTAAACACATCGTGCGGATAGACCGCTCCGAGTTCTTCATCGCTTAATTTCTGAAGTGTTGAAGTAATTACAGCGGTTGTTTTCTCTATATCCGAGATCAGTTCTTTCTTCGGTATATTCTTATCTCCGAATTCCGCGTCTCTGTTCCTTTGATATCCGCTCCCGCCAAGCACCGCTCCTATAAACTGATTCAGGTTGCCTATAATGTGAAGACACAAATTGCCTCCCGAATTTTTAATCTCCCTGTCAATGCTCCATATAACGCTCTCGTTCTTATATGAGCTGATCTCGATTTTCAGCTTGTTCAAGTCGCGCTCGAAAATTTCGATTAAAGTTTCTTTTAACATATCAATCCTCTTTCCGGTTGTTGAAAATTTTTTTTGAAGGATATTTTTAATTAAAATACTTTCAGTACTTAATTCCTATTCTTCTATAGATAAATCCTAGTATCCACGCGGGGCCGATAAGTAAAAATTGGAGGTCTTTAAAAAACGCCGGCTTTTTCTTCTCAACCTTATGTCCGTAGAATTGTCCAATCCAGGCGGCTACGAAAATAAATAAACAGATTTCCCATAGCGGCGCTAAATTTGTTACGGAGATTAAGTTAAGCAGCCACAAAACTAAAATTGAAAAAATGCCCATACCAATGAATATCTGAAAAGACAGGCGGAGGTAAAAAAGCAAACCCAGTAATAGCACAATCGTTCCGAAGTTGATAACCGCGCCGGGTAGATCCGGCAGCAGATTTTGTAAAATACCGGACGGTATACTTACAAAGAGCCCTATTATGCTGAAGAAAATTAACGGCACGCAAATAAAATGTATTAATTTGTTAGTCGGATTACGGTGGCTTTCACCGTACTCGTCAAACCAGGTCTGAATAGATTTCATAGGTCGGGATGTCCTTTTTGATCCGGCGAAAAGTTATGACTAATATTTAAATTTGTCAATTCATTTTCAATTAAGTTTTCTCGCTATCACCACGGCTTTTTTATAAACCTCGAGAACGCCGGCATTTTCGTTGAGGGCTTCCAGAAGTATTATGTATATTCCGATGCGAAGCGCGCCGCCTGCGTCGTTTCTTCCGTTGAAAATCACCGAACCTGTATGACCGCTGGCGGAGTTTTTTAATAGAGTCCTTACGAGTCTGCCTCTGCTGTCGTAAATTCTAATTCTAACCTGCGCGGTGCTCTGATGTAAATTGTAATTTATAACCGTGAAATCCTCAAAGCCGTCGTTGTCGGGAGAGAACGGATTCGGCAAGACGGAAATTCCTGAGGCCGACTCGTTATTTAAAGTGAATATGCTGTTTTTCTGTCCGGGAGTAGCGCCGTTACTCGCTGCCGAGCTGCTCCAGTTGTTACCGGAGTTGCCCGGCAAATCTGGATTTATTCTCTCAAGCGAAATTCCCCGCGTGACGATATTATTTTTATTATGCCACGACGCGTAGTACCGGACCGAATCTATTACGTTCCCTTTGATATCTTTTAACAGAAGCATTTCGCCGGAATTGCTCAGACTCATTTTCCCGGATTTCATTACTTTAAAATTAATTCCTTTATCAAGCGAGTAACGGGTAATTAATGATGAATCATTTCCGAGCACAAAGTATTCTCCAGGCTGAAGGCTAAAATTTGATTCGGAAAGCTGATATGAATTTTCTCCTTCCTCTTCAATCCGAAATCCGCCTAAATTAACAGTAGAACCGGATCTGTTATACACTTCCAAAAACTCGCAGCCTGCGTTGTCCGGTTCGTACAAAATTTCGTTTATAACAAGATCGTTTGCGCTGTAGCTTTGAACAAGTGAAACGGAATTTACTTCTCCCGGCGTACTTTTGTTTTCGTCAAGTGAGGAAAGCCAGTTAGTGCTGTCGTTAGTTTCCGAGTTGCTCGAAAGCCGCTCGAGCGAACGCCCGCCGCTTCCGCCCCAAGTATTAGAATAAAACAGACTGTCGATTGCGGCACCGCGGAAATCGTAAATAACTACGCCGTCTTTAATGTTTCCGAGATTTCCGAAACTGCTTATTAATGTTTTGTAATTGTAAGAGTGATGATAATTAAAGAACGACGAATCGTGCGAGATGACCGCATATTCGCCGGGAAGAATTAAAAAATCGGAAGCGGATAAAAAGTATTTTGAAGCCGCCGGAGTTACATCGCCGATTGACCAATTATTAATATTTATCGTGTCCTGTGTGCGGTTAAATAATTCAATCCATTCGGGTTCGCCGTTCTCCGGCGCGTACATCACTTCATTTATAATTATAGAGCGATTTCCGTAACCTGGTTCTATGTAGCTCTCACGCGCGTTGTTTAAAGTGTCTTCATCCAGCGCGTAAAATATTTTCGCGGAGACGAAAGTTTTTTCACTAAGAGTTTTTATTGCTGACGGGCATTCCACGGAAATCGAGTCATCGGCATTAAGATATGCTACGCTTTTCTCACCGGCGTAAACGTACTGCGAGTTTGGGCTTCTTGTTAAAAATAAAACTGAAAAGTTCTCCGCGGGCAGCGAACCGTTGTTCCTTATCTTTGCGGCATATTTTATGTCTTCTCCGCCCGCAGGGAATTGAGGCGAAAAAGAGATCTCTTCCAATTTAAGATCGTTTCTGCGCGGCGTAATGCTGTTTATTCTTCCCGGCGTGGCCTGCTCAATATCTATTGAAGACGACCAATTTGCGGATGCATTCGACTGAACGTCCACCGAACGCCGCTCCAGCGAATATCCGTCCGTTCCGCCCCATTCTCTAAGATAAAGTACGGAGTCGATAGGAACGCGACGTTTGTCTTTCAGCACTACTCCGTCGCCGCCGTTGTTGAGCGAAGGAAAGTTTGTTACGGTTAAATATTCGGATGGAATCCGGTAGGAATTTAGCAGGCTTGAATCGCGGCTAATAACCAAATACGATTTTGCATTTATAAATATCTCGCCGTTTATAAAGGCTGAAGTCGGAGTTGTATAAACGTCGCTTATTTCCCAGCCTTTCAGATTTATTTTTTTTGTCGAAGTATTAATCAGTTCTATCCATTCCGGTTCGCCGGGAGACGGCGAGTACATAATCTCATTTATCTTAACCGTACCGGGCGGATATCCGGGAACGATTGATCCGAATGCTATATTGTTCGTCGTATCCTGATCACGTTCGTCTACGGCTTCAGCAATAAGAAATTTTTCCGAGTCGATGTTTCCAAATTTATATATTAAGATTGAAGTTGAATCACCGGCTTGAAGAGATATGTTGTCTATCTGAGCCAATAATATATCCGGAATCGAATCGCGGTCAGTGTCTTCATATAAATATAAGTTTACGGTAGATTCTTTCTTCCCGAAATTTTTTAACGCTGCTTTGACATCAACATTTTCTCCGAACAATGGAAGCGAAGGCGAAGTTAATATCCTTTCAAGAAGTATGTCGTAATCCTTTACTGTAACTGAATTGACGTATCCGGGAGTCGCGCCGAAAATGCTTTGAGATGTGTACCAATTAGCTGCATTTACGGAAGGAGAGAAAGGATC
>JBJKTB010000104.1:0-4150 GCA_046703345.1 Ignavibacteriaceae bacterium | reverse complement strand
GTATGTGCAACGTAAAAAAATATAAAACAAGGGACGCGCATGTTAAAAAAAATCTTGAAGAAATTATGAATAACCTTAACTAGGACAGAACTAAAAATGAAACATTCGCGCCGGTCGGCAGAAAACTACTCGACATGAAGAAACTTATTGTAAGCGACATCGATCATACTCTGCTAGGTGACGACGGGGCGCTCGGGGAATTTGTTAATCTTTTAAACAATCTTCACAGGAAGGTGGGATTCGCCGTAGCTACCGGCCGCACCGTGCAGTCCGCATTTTCTGTGCTTAAAGAAAACAACGTGCCGCTGCCTGATGTTATTATTTCATCAGTCGGCTCCGAGATCTATTACAACTACAGAGGCGAGCTGATTTATTCGAAAGGCTGGGACGCGCACATTTCCCACATGTGGAAGAGAGAAAAGATTGTTGATCTGCTGAGTCAATTTGACTTCTTAACCTATCAGGAGGAAGATACACAAAGAAAATTTAAGATCAGCTATTACACATCTGAGAATGAGGAAAATTTAATTAAGGTTAGAGAAGTTTTAGTTAAGAAAAAATTGAAAGTGAATATTATTTTCAGCCACGGGCAGTATTTAGATATCCTGCCGTACAGAGCTTCAAAAGGCAAGGCGATAAGATATCTTTCCTACAGATGGAATATCCCTTACGAGAATATTCTTGTTGCCGGCGATTCTGGAAACGACGAGGAAATGCTTAAGGGCGAACTGCTGGGCGTGGTTGTTGCTAATTACAGCAAAGAGCTTGATCTGCTTAAGGGAAGCAAACGAATTCATTTTTCCGAAAGAGAATATGCCGGGGGAATTATAGACGGGATTAATTACTACGAATTCTTGAGTGATATGAAGGAGAATTAAATTGAGCAAAGATGTTAGAACTCTTATAGAGGAAAATAAAAACGACTTTTTCAGGTATCTTAATCATGTGGCCTCTCACAATAATAAACTGCTTGTAAAAGGCCAGCTGATGGAAATACTGGAAGATTTCAGGAAAGATAACAACAACGGCAATCATGAGGCAATAGAGGAAGTGATCAGAAAGATAAACGAATCGGTTGCGTTCGGCCAGACTATATATTTCGAGATACGAGATAAAATTGCCGATTCGACTTTCTATCTTTTCAACATAGAAGAATTTTATTATGAAAATATCGGTGTGAGAGAGTTCCTTAAGGCAAAAGAAAGATTTATTAATCCTAAAAGCAGCAACAACATACTAACTTTAAACTTCAGCACGTTCTACGACAAGTTCCCCAGCGTGCGCGAGTATAAGAGTATAGGCCGCGGGGTTGAGTACCTTAACCGTTATCTCTCAAGCAATATGTTTACTCAGCCTGAAAAACTGCGCAAGGCCTTGTTTGATTTCCTTTTCGTGCACAAGTATAAATCGCAGCAGCTTATTCTTAACGGCAGGATAAACAATCCGTCCCAGCTCAGCAGCAGTATTGATAAGGCTCTTCATTTCCTTCGCCGCAAGGCCGAGGACGAGCCGTTCTTGAATTTTATTCACGATCTTCAGCAGCTTGGCTTTGAACCCGGGCTCGGAAATACCGCCGGCAGGATAATCGAAAGCCTCGAAATGCTAGACGGACTTCTGCAGTCTCCCGATCATCAGGCATTAAAGGAATTCTTATCGCGCATTCCGATGATCTTTAATATCGCGATTATATCTCCGCACGGCTACTTCGGTCAGGAAGGCGTGCTGGGTATGCCCGATACAGGCGGACAGGTAGTTTATATTCTCGATCAGGTAAAAGCTCTTGAGAAAAAGCTTATCAAATCTTTAAAGGAGTCGGGGCTTAACGCGAGTCCGAAAATATTAATATTAACGAGATTAATTCCAAACCCGGGAAAAACTAAAGCCAACCAGCGCCTGGAAAAGGTTCACGAAACAAAAGACTCGTGGATACTGAGAGTTCCGTTCAGAACGCATAACAAAAAAGTAACCGACAACTGGATCTCGCGTTTCGAGATCTGGCCTTATCTCGAAAACTTTGCCGAAGACTCATACAAGGAATTGCTTGCCGAGTTCGGCGACAGGCCCGATTTTATTATCGGCAATTATTCCGACGGCAACCTTGTTGCTTTCATTCTTTCGCAGAGGTTCGGCGTAACCCAGTGCAACATTGCTCATGCGCTCGAGAAGAGTAAATATCTCTACAGCGCGCTTTACTGGAAAAACCTCGAGCAGTATTATAATTTTTCGGTTCAGTTTACCGCAGATCTTATAGCGATGAACGCCGCCAACTTTATTGTAACTTCCACATATCAGGAAATAGTAGGCACCGAGGAAAGCATCGGCCAGTACGAATCATATCATTATTTTACGATGCCGGATCTTTACCGCGTTGAAGGAGGAGTAAATCTTTTCCATCCGAAGTTTAACATCGTCCCACCCGGCGTGAATACAAAAATCTATTTCCCTTATACTCAGGCGAAAAACAGGATAAAAGAAACAAAGAAGGAACTTACCGCGCTGATGTTTGAAAATACCAAGGACGCGGATGTATTCGGCACCCTGGAGGATCCCGATCTTACGCCTATATTTACTATGGCGAGGCTGGATAAGATTAAAAATCTTACCGGACTTGTTAACTGGTTCGGCGAGAACAAGGATCTTCAGGAGGCGGCTAATTTAATTCTTGTCGCGGGCAAAACCGATGCTTCCAAATCTGACGACGGCGAAGAAAAAGAGCAGATTAACTGGATGCATCATTTAATAGACGAGTTTAAACTTCACGGCAAAATAAGATGGATAGGCAAATTGTTCAGGAAAGATCAGAGCGGCGAAGTTTACAGAATAATTGCCGACAGAAAGGGAGTATTCGTTCAGCCGGCGTTGTTCGAAGGATTCGGCCTTACGGTTCTTGAGGCAATGCGGTCCGGTCTGCCTGTCTTCGCTACTATGTACGGCGGACCTCTGGAGATTATTCAGGATCAGGTATCCGGTTTTCATATAGACCCGATTAACGGTAAAGAAGCATCAGGCAGGATTCTGGAGTTTATTCGAAAGTTCAAGGAAGATCCATCTTACTGGGATAAAATTTCCGCAAAGGCGATTAAGAGAGTGGACAGCGCGTATAACTGGGATCTATACGCAAATAACCTTTTATCGCTCGCCAAGATATACGGATTCTGGAAGTACACAACCAATATCGAAATGGAAGAAATGAACTCTTACCTGGACGTGCTTTTCCATCTTCTATATAAGCCGAGAGCGGCCGCTTTACTGGATGCGCATAACAGAAGATAAGTTGAAGTGACGCGTTATCTATTTCAATCGGCGCGTGGATTGTCTTACTACAAGCTCAACGGGAACCACTTTCTTGATTTTTCCGGCTGATTTTTTATCGAGCACTTCGTTCAGAAGTCTTACGGTTTCCATGCCGAGTTCAGCTTTCGGTACGCGCATAGTAGTTAAGGGAGGCATTAAAGAACCTGCCGCGTCAACATCGTCAAAGCCGACAAGTGAAATGTCCTCCGGTATTTCGATATTATTTTTCCTGAAATACTGCATCGTACCGATAGCCATTGCGTCGTTGCATGCAAACAGCGCCGTGAATTTTTTTTTGCTCTCTATTAATTTTCTTGCCGCGTTGAAGCCGTTTTCCTTCCCGGTATAGCCTTCGTCGGTAATGCATAAGTCCGGGTTAAACTTAATGCCTGCATTTGCCAGCGCCGCTTTGTATCCTTTAAACCTGTCGTTGATGCTCGGGTGAGTCATATCTCCGCCGACGAACGCGATTTTTTTGTGTCCCAGTCCTATAAGATGTTCGGTAGCGGTTTTACCTCCCGTAACATTGTCTATCAGTACGGCGGCGTACTGTTTTGCGCGCGAAGGGAAAAAATCCACGTATGAAGTCGGAAGGTCGAATCTTTCAATGCTTTTAATAAATGAAGAAGGGACTTTGCCCGCGATTATTATTCCGTCTACATTTTTTTCGAGCACAAAGCGGGGCAGCCTGTCCCCTTCTTTATAATTGGAATCAATTGTTGTGAGGATTACATAATAATTGTGCTGGCGCGCTTCGAATTCCGTTCCGAGAAAAATGATAGTGTAAAAAGGCTCGGAACGGAGAAAGTGATCGTGTGTTAATATAAAACCGATATTTCCCGTTTTGCGCGATACA
>JBJKTB010000103.1:0-3771 GCA_046703345.1 Ignavibacteriaceae bacterium | reverse complement strand
TGCAGAGCGTTGTTCAGACTTTTACCTCCGAACGCGTGGCGCGCGATCTGAGAAAACGGCTTTCTGATAAAATATCCTCGCAGAGCTATTCTTTCGTTCTGGATTCTAATCCTTCGGTGCTTCTTACAAATTTAACTTCAGATATTGATTCGGTGAAAATGTTTATTGCGCAGGCCGTCGCTTCTATCGCGTCCTCTTTGTTTATTATTATCGGAACTTGCATACTCTTATTAACTATAAATTGGCGGCTTGCTTTAACCGTAATCGCTATAATACCTGTCATTGCGGTAACCTTTTTCATGGTGCTGAAAAAAGTACGCGTCCTCTTCAAGAAGAGCAGGGAAGTAATTGACTGGCTTAATAAAGTTATTAACGAAAGTATTCTCGGCGCCGCCGTTATCCGGGTTATAAATTCTCAGCAGACTGAGTACAGTAAATTTCTCGACGCTAATTCGGAAGCCAGAAGTCTTGGAATAGCGATTCTTACCCTGTTCGCTACTCTTATCCCTGTGATCACTTTCGTGGCTAATCTTGCCACTTTGTCTATCCTCGTTCTCGGCGGCCATTTCGTGATCGGCGGAAGCATGACTCTGGGCGATTTCGCCGCCTTCAACAGCTATGTTACTATCCTTATTTTCCCGATTATTGTAATAGGATTTATGAGCAACGTTATTGCGCAGGCTAATGTCTCTTTTATGAGGATCGACAGGATTCTTAAAACTCCCGACGTCGTCGATTCCGGCACAGTCGGCGAATCTTTAAAAGGAAACATAAAACTTAGTAATGTCTCCCTTTATTATGACGGTAAGCCTGCTCTCCAGAATATTTCTTTCTCGGTCGCCGCCGGATCTAAGACCGCGATTATAGGCCCCACCGCCGCCGGTAAGACTCAGCTGTTCTATCTTATGACCGGACTAATGAAACCTGATTCCGGAACCGTTGAATTCGACGGTAGGAATATTCAGCAGTATAGAAAAGACTCTTTCCATGAAAAAATAGGATTCGTATTTCAGGACAGCATTATATTCAATATAAGCCTCCGCGAGAATATCGCGTTCAGTAAAAGCGTAACCGGCGAATCGCTCGACAAAGCAATTGAAACCGCCGAGCTAAAGGATTTTATCGATTCCCTTCCGCAGAAGCTCGATACCGTCGTTTCCGAAAGAGGAACTAGCCTTTCCGGCGGCCAGAAGCAGCGCATTATGCTTGCCCGCGCCCTCGCTCTTAATCCTAAGATTCTTCTGCTCGACGATTTTACAGCCCGTGTTGACTATCAGACCGAACAGAAAATATTAAGCAGCGTACTGAAGAATTATCCTGGCATTACTCTGATCTCTATTACTCAGAAGATCGCGCCGGTTGAACACTTCGACCAGATTATACTGCTGATGGAAGGCGAACTGGTTGCCTCCGGCAGGCATGAACAGCTCCTTGAGAACTGCCCCGAATATAATCAGATTTACAACTCACAGCGAAGCACGAGCCGGTATGAATTACAATCTTAATCAGCTCGCCGAAAACGATAAAGCGAAAAAGTCGACTTTCGCTTCGCTTAAGAATCTTCTTACTCACGTTGTAAGCGAGAAGAAAACTTTAACAACCGCTTTTATCGCGATGATTATCACCGCGGTGCTTAATCTTCTCAGCCCTATTATAATCGGCCATACAATCGATAAATATGTCCAGGCGAAAGACTACCACGGCGTTCTCGTGTTCAGCGGAATACTTCTGGCCATGTATATCATAACTTTCGGCGCAGGCTACGTGCAGACGAAGCTGATGGGCACCGTCGGGCAGAACATGCTTTTCGCACTTCGCAACGCGGTCTTTAACAAGCTGCAGGAACTGCCGGTTGATTTCTTCAACCAGAATAAAGCGGGCGACCTGATAAGCCGCATTAATAACGACACCGATAAGATAAATCAGTTCTTCTCTCAGTCACTCATGCAGTTTATAAGGTTTATTCTTATAATGATCGGCGCCGGAATATTTTTGCTGTCTATAAATTTTCCTCTGGGAGCCGCCGCGCTCGCTCCTGCGCTGCTTATCTGGCTGTTTACCAGGTTCATCTCCCCGTGGGTGAAAAGCACTAACGCAGCCAGCCTGAAGAACGTCGGGTTCCTCAGCTCCGCCGTGCAGGAAAGCCTTAATAATTTTAAAGTAATAGTCGCGTTCAACAGGCAGGATTATTTCCGTGAGAATTTCGATGCGGCTAACGCTGAAAATTACTCGGCCGCCGTTTCGGCCGGACTGGCGAACAACCTGTTCATGCCGGTTTACGGCTTCTTCTCCAATATCGGCCAGATGATTGTGCTTACTTTCGGTATTTATCTGATAGCCGCCGGCGATTTCTCTATCGGACTTCTTATAAGTTTTCTCGCTTACGTAACTAGTTTTTATAATCCGCTCCGACAGCTTGCCGCGCTCTGGGCTAACTTTCAGGTGGCCCTCGCCGGCTGGGACAGAATTTCGCGCATTCTTAATCTGAAAAACGATATGCCCATGGTTGATGATAACCGCGAGGCCGCCGCTCAGCCTCTCGTCGCTTTTAAAAACGTGTCTTTCTCTTATCCCGGCGGAAAGGAAGTCCTTCACAATATCAGCTTCGAATTGAAAAGAGGGAAGACTTACGCCTTTGTGGGGCCTACAGGCGGCGGCAAAACTACAACCGCTTCCTTGATAGCGCGGCTTTATGATCCCGTAAACGGCGAAGTCCTGCTCGGCGGAAAAGACATACGCTCCTATTCTCCTGCCGAGCGCGCCCGGAAAATCGGTTTTATTCTGCAGGAGCCTTTCCTGTTTTCAGGTACTGTCCGCGACAACATTCTTTACGGCAATGAGAAGTATGCTGAATTTACTAACGGCCGACTCGCCGCCGCCCTGTCTGATGCGGGACTCGAAAGTCTGATCGACCGGTTTGAATCCGGACTCGATACAAAAATACAAGTCTCCGGCGACGGTATAAGTCTCGGACAGAAACAGCTTATCGCTTTTATAAGAGCGGTATTAAGAAAACCGGAGTTGCTTATTCTTGACGAGGCGACCGCCAACATAGATACGGTTACCGAAAAGCTTCTTGAAGAGATCCTTATGAAGCTTCCGGAGACCGCTACTAAAGTTATAATTGCTCACCGCCTAAATACTATTGAGAACGCGGATGTTATTTATTTTGTTAACTCCGGCGAGGTTGTCCGCGCCGGCTCTCTCGACGAAGCCGTTGCTATGCTCCTTCACGGTAAAAGAATCAGTTAATGCAAAGAAGCGTCCGGATTGTTGAGATGTCATTTCAAGCATTGTAGTAAAAAAGTATTCGCGGAATTTATTTACAATGTTTTTGTTATATTAACCGGCATATTAAGATATCGCGTTAATATTATTGGCTGATGGTTTTAGAGGCTTTGTCAAAGCTCGATGTCAGGGAATAATTATTTAAATCCTAATTTTTAAAATATTGTAAAACTCTTAAATGAAATTGCCCGGCCGTTTAGAGCGTGTTACATAACTCAGAAAATGTCATTTCGAAGGAGCCCGACTTGTCGCATAGGCGTCAACTTTATTTAAACTTTTTATGTGATAAGTTATAATAAAATAAAGAATTGACAGAATGATTATGACAGAGTTAATTCTACCAATAAGCCCTTCCATTTTAAGGGAAGGGTGGGGATGGGTTCTTTCTTTGTTGAACACTTAAACTCTATCCAAACCTTTCCCTTACAAGTGAAAGGCTTATTAGAAGTGATATCTTTACATTTTTAATTCTATCGCCAGGAT
>JBJKTB010000102.1:0-5124 GCA_046703345.1 Ignavibacteriaceae bacterium | reverse complement strand
GATTCTTCTTCAACTATTTTAAGCCTAACCAAATATTTGAACTGAAGCTTTAGGAAGGAAGTGAAACGCCCTTCCTTCAACTTTGCCGCCACGAGAGGATTACACTTTATAATTACGGAGCGTTCCTTAGAGCCGCGTCTGAATCTTCTCAGCCACTCTTCAAGATCGTAAACAACGTGAGAATGCTTTGTAAGCACGCCCGTACCCAGACAGTAAGGACAAACTTCCTTCATGGCCTGCATAATATTCTGGCGAACCCTCTGGCGAGTAATCTGAACCAAACCGAAGTCGGACATAGGCAGCACAGAAACTTTCGCCCTGTCTTTTCTGAATTCTTTTTTAAGCTCGTCGTAAATCTTCTTGCGGTTTTTCTCTTCTTCGAGATCTATAAAATCGATAACAATTATCCCGCCGATATCTCTTAATCTTAACTGACGGCAAATTTCCCGCGCGGCTTCAAGGTCGGTTTTAAGCGAGTTAAGTTCTTGCTCCTTGCTCTTCGCGTACCGGCCGCTGTTCACGTCGATAACAACCATAGCTTCGGTATGCTCTATTATAAGATATCCGCCGCTGGGAAGAGGAACTTTTCTTCCCATCAGAGTTTTTATCTGCTCTTCTATCTTAAACGCGTCGAAAATAGAGGTGCTCGACTTAAACGGTTCCAGTTTGTCAAGCAGTCCGGGCTGAACAACCTGAACGTAGCTTTTGATCTGCTTATAAAGTTTTTTGGAATCGATAAAAACTTTGGATACATCCGAAGTAAAAAGATCTCTTATAACGCTGGATGTTGTGCTGAGGTCCTGATGGATTAGAGCAGGAGGATTTTCGGATTTTATTGTTGCCTGAATCTCTTCCCAGGTTTTTACGAGATTCTGCAGATCATCTTTTAAAGATTCCTCCGACTGGTTGCGGGCAACCGTCCTGATAATCAATCCGAAGTTATGAGGCAATATTCCTCTGGCAATATGTCTCAGCCTTCTGCGCTCCTTAAAATCGGAAATCTTTTTTGATACGCCGATCTTGTTATCAAAAGGCAGAAGTACGCAAAATCTTCCCGGAAGAGATACTGACGAAGTAACTCTTACGCCTTTATTGTTAACCGGTTCTTTTGTAATCTGAACAAGTATATCCTGTCCCTTGTGCAGTTTCGGAACGGCAGGCGCGGTTTGAGCTTCATGCTGATTTCTATTCTGATGATTGTTGTTGTTCCTGTTCTGATGGTTCTGCTGGTCGTCTTCTTCCTCTTCGTCAAGGTCAGAATCTTCGCCCAGCATATCCTGGAACTGTTTTGTTCTTTCGCCGATGTCGGAAAAATGAAGGAAGGCATCGTGCTTCATGCCGATGTCTATAAACGCGGCTTTTATTCCCGGTAATACTCTGGCGACTTTACCCAGATAAATGTCGCCGACCATTCTGCGGTTTTCAGGATAGTCAACAAAGAAGTCGACTAAATTCCCATCTTCCGTGATAGCAACACGAGTCTGTGTTGTGGAAGAATTGATTATTATTTCTTTTGTCATGTCGGGAAAACTCTTTTAATGAAATATTATATTTCATCATTAAAATATTTAACAAACGCATGCTCATCCTGTAAAACGGAATAAACACCGGCTCGGCAGTCTTAATGCCGGCATCGCTTCTTTCGTTTATCTTTAAGCTGACCAACAAAAGAATTAGTGTAAATATTTTGATATTAATTCCGCTCACGGCAGAGCCTTTTAATTTAAATGTAAAATTCTAACAGCACTTCTCAACGGAATCGTTGAGTATTTGCCGGGCATTTACCGCCCGGCGCGGCTAATCCTGGTATACGCTTCCCTCCGCTTCGCAAGCCGGCATATTTACGGCTTTTGAATAAGGAGGTAAAGACTTTTTAAAGAAACCTCAAATTGCCTTTAAAATAAAGACGCCGAATCCCGCGGATTCAGCGCATGTTAACTAAACTTCTTCGGCCTTACCGGACTCATGATTATTATCTTTAATGAGTTCTTTCCGGCTGAGGGAGTATTTACCGTTCTCGATTTTCAGCAGTTTCACGGTAACTTTGTCGCCCTCTTTAAAGTAATCGGTCACTTTGTTCACTCTCTTGTTGTCTATTTGAGAGATGTGCAGAAGGCCTTCTTTGCCCGGAAGTATTTCTACAAACGCGCCGAAATCCATAATCTTGGTTATTACTCCGTCATAGATTTCGCCGACTTCCGGAGTGGCAGTAAGCTTTTTAATATATTCTTTACATTTCTGCGCGTTCTCCTTGTTGGGAGAAGCGATGTTTACCGTACCGCTGTCGTCTATGTTGATATCAACGCCGAAAAGACGCTGCATGCCCTGGATTGTCTTTCCGCCGGGACCGATTATAAGTCCGATCTGATCGGTTTCAACTTTCATAGTGATGAGACGAGGTGCGAACGGCGAAAGCTGGTCGCGTGGTACGCTGATAGCTTCGTTCATTATACCGAGTATATGCATTCTGCCTTCTTTGGCCTGCGACAGAGCCGTTTCCATAATTTCAAAAGAAATGCCCTGAATTTTTATATCCATTTGAAAGGCAGTGATTCCGTCTGCCGTACCGGCAACTTTAAAGTCCATATCGCCTAGATGATCTTCATTGCCCAGAATATCGGAAAGAACGGCGTACTTTTCTCCTTCCTTAACCAGCCCCATGGCAATTCCGGCAACCGGTTTAGGGAAAGGAACTCCCGCGTCCATCAAGCCGAGCGAGCCGGCGCATACAGTTGCCATCGATGAGGAACCGTTCGATTCGAGTATGTCCGATATAACTCTTACAGTGTAAGGAAAAACTTCTTCCTGTGGCATAAGCACTTTCAAGGCCCTTTCGGCCAGATTGCCGTGACCGATTTCCCTTCGGCCTACGCCTGACATTCTTCCCACCTCGCCGACGCTGAACGGCGGGAAATTATAGTGAAGCATGAACTTCTTGGTATATTCGTCTGTAAGACCGTCTATTATCTGCTCGTCGTTCTTTGTTCCGAGAGTTACAGTTGTTAAACTCTGTGTTTCGCCTCTTGTAAAAAGCGCCGAGCCGTGTGTACGCGGAAGAATGCCGAGCTCCACTGAAATCGGGCGGATCTGTTTCGTGTTTCTTCCGTCGAGCCTCATGCCTTCGGAAAGTATTCTGCCGCGCATTAATTCTTTTTCTAGATCGTGAAGAATCTCGCCGATAGCTTTTTCTTTTTCGGGATATTTTTCAGCGAGCGCTTCTTTAACAGAAGCGGCCAGCTCTTTGTTCTTGGCGCTGCGCTCTTCCTTTGCAAGGACCGAGTAAACTATCTCCTTGAACTTATCATTTGCCAATGCGAGCACATCGTTCTTCAGGTTTTCGTCCATGTTTACAACAGGTGCGTCGCGTTTTGTTTTGCCGGCCTCGGCTTTAAGTTCGTTCTGAAGATCAACAAGTTTCTTAATTTCTCCCTGTGCAAATCTCAAAGCGTCCAGCAGGTCCTTCTCGCTCACTTCTTTTGATTCGCCTTCAACCATCATAATGGAATCGGACGTACCTGCTACCACCAGTTCAAGGTCGCTTTCTTTTATCTGGCTGAGCGTGGGATTTACGATAAACTCTCCGTTTACTCTTCCCACTCTAACTTCGGCCATAGGGCCGTCGAACGGTACATCGGAGATTGTAAGAGCGGCGGATGCGCCTACAGCGGCAAGCACATCGGCATCGTTTTCTCCGTCATGCGAAAACACAAACGCCACTACTTGAGTTTCGTTCTTAAAGTCTTTCGGAAACAGCGGCCTAATGGGTCTGTCTATAAGCCTAGCGCTTAATATTTCTTTTTCGGTAGGCCGGCCTTCTCTTTTAATATATCCGCCGGGAAACTTTCCCGCGGCCGAGGTTTTTTCTCTGTACTCGACCTGAAGCGGAAAGAAGTCTTGGTCTTCTTTAGCTTCTTCTGTAGCTACTGCGGTAACTAATACCATAGTATCTGCGTACCTAACCATAACAGCGCCGTTAGCCTGTTTAGCGAATCTCCCTGTTTCTATTGAAAATTTCTTACCGCCGATTTCAACTTCTTTTGATACTAACATTTATCTTCCTTTACTTTCTGATGTTCAATTCTTTAATGATGGTTCTGTATCTTTCTATATCTTTAGCCGCCAAATAATCCAGCAGTCTTCTTCTTTTTCCTACCATCATCATAAGACCTCTTCTTGAGTGATGGTCTTTCTTGTGCGCGTTAAAATGCTCAGTAAGATCATTAATTCTCTTTGTAAGAAGAGCAATCTGCACTTCAGATTTTCCGCTGTCTTTTTCGTCTTTCCCGAATTTCTTGACTAATTCAAGTTTTTCTTCTTTTGTCATTTCATCTGTCCTTATTTTTTATTGTACGATGTAATCCCAGAATTAACCAGGATTAATTAATTGAATATCTTTGCTAAACTAACCGGTTTAAAATTTCCATCCCGGCCTTTTTGTCTTTTTCCATCTGCGCTACAAGCTCATCGGCAGAAGAAAATTTTTCTTCGCCTCTTATCCTGTCAATTACATTAACTGTAACTTTTCTGCCGTAGATATTTTTGTCGAAATTAAAAATATAAACTTCAGTCGTAACCGATCCGTCGTCATAAAACGTCGGCCGCTTTCCAATACTCATTACGCCGTTATGCCTGATGCCGTCGAGCAGAAATTCAACTGCGTAAATACCAAGTGCCGGAAGCATCTTTTTATCATCGTCTAATTTGATGTTGGCGGTCGGAAAGCCTAATAACCGGCCCCGTTTGTCGCCTTCTACTACGGTGCCGCTGAACGCATAGTATCTTCCCAAGTATGAACTCGCGAGCTTCACATCCCCGTCTGTTAGGGCGTGCCTTATCTTGGTGCTGCTGACCCGTTCGCCGTCAATCGAAACCGCATTTACAGCAGTAACATCAAACCCGTATTCCGTTCCCATTTCTCTTAAGGTATTCTCGTCTCCGCCGCGGCCTTTACCGAAATGATGATCGTAACCGATTACTACCTCGCGGAGTCCGATACCGTCAATTATATATTTTTTGAAGAATTCTTCGGACGACTGCAGAGAAAACTCTTTTGTAAAATTTATTACCAGAAGGTTTTCCATTCCGAGCGATTCTAAAACTGAAACCTTCTCGTCAAGAGTATTC
>JBJKTB010000101.1:0-10033 GCA_046703345.1 Ignavibacteriaceae bacterium | reverse complement strand
TAAAAATTCCGAATATGAAATTGCTGTTGACATTCTGGAAACAGGCGCGCGTATGTTAATCGTAACAAAAGGAGAACTGGGCGCAAGGATTTATTATAAGCAGGGAAGTGAAATCGTGTCAGTCTTTAAATCCGCTTTAAAAGTTGATACTGTCAATAAAATCGGATGCGGTGATGTTTTTGGGGCAATATTTTTTTATAATTATATTAAATACGGTGATATTTATAAATCGCTGGAAAGCGCCAATAATGCGGCCGGTGCGGCTGTTACGTACGGCGAAACTAAACAACTTATCGGTTTGAAGAAGGATGTTATCTCAAGATCTAATTAAGAAAAGAATTTTGATCGTAGGCGCCAACGGTATGCTCGGTCAGAGAGCTATGCAGTTTTACAACCAGTTAGACAATGTGCAGGTGCTCGGATGTTCGGTGGAAAACGAACCGCTTTTTTCAGAAGGCGATTATCTATGCTGCGATCTTACGAAACGCGATCATGTTAAAAATGTAATTTATGATTTTTATCCGGATTACATAATTAATGCCGCGGCTTATACCAATGTTGATAAAAGCGAAGAAGAAAGAGAACTTGCATGGAAAGTTAACGTAAAGGGAGTTGAGTATCTTGCCGAAACCTGCCGGGTGCTGGACGCGCATCTTGTGCATATTTCATCAGATTATATTTTCGACGGAAAGAAAGGACCCTACGCCGAAAACGCAAAACCTAACCCTTTAGGCTATTACGGAAGAACTAAACTCGCCAGCGAGAACGCGCTTCGAATAAGCGGCGCAATTCATACTATAATAAGAACGAATGTTCTGTACGGTATCGCAGAAAATTCAAGACCCGATTTTGTCCGCTGGGTCGTAAACTCTCTTCGAGCCGGTAAAGTAATAAACATTGTTACTGATCAGTTTAACAATCCCACATTTATAGATGACCTGGTGCAGGCTATAAATAAAATAATTGCGTTTAACAGGCAGGGCATATACAACGTCGGAGGAAGAGAATTTCTTTCGCGTTATGAGTTCACTGAAATTATCGCTGAATTTTTCGGACTCGATAAGTCGCTTGTAAAACCCATTAAAACCATTGAACTTCACCAGCCCGCCCAGAGGCCGCTTAAGTCCGGTCTTCTTACTTTAAAAGCCGAGACAGAACTGGGATATAAGCCTCACACAATTATAGAATCTCTCGCAAAAATGAAGAAAGAACTTTCGCTATGAAAATTGTCTCTCGCTTTATTCTGATCCTTTTGTTCCTCTCTTTTTCACATCCATTGACAGCACAGAGCAGACTGCCTCAATGGGCGGAAGGCGTTGTCTGGTATCAGATCTTCCCTGAAAGATTCGCTGACGGGGATACCTCCAACGAACCGTCGGTGGATAAGATTTATCAGGAAACGGGAAGAAAACCAGAAGACTGGCGTCCCTCAAAATGGACGAGCGACTGGTTTGCCGAATCCAAATGGGAACGGGAAATTGGCGGAAGTTTCAGAAGCCATCTCTTCGAAAGAAGATACGGCGGCGATCTGCAGGGTATTATTGATCATCTGGATTATCTGAAAAAACTCGGCGTCGGAGCCATTTATCTGAATCCTATATTTGATGCAGTTTCCCTGCATAAATACGACGCGTCAACCTATCATCATATCGACGTTAATTTCGGCCCCGACCCTGCAGGCGATATGAAGCTTATTGCCTCTGAAAAGCCGGACGATCCTTCAACCTGGGTGTGGACATCGGCAGACAAGCTTTTCTTAAAATTAATCGAAGAAGTACATAAGCGCGGCATGAAAATAATAATAGACGGGGTGTTCAATCATACCGGCACGCACTTCTGGGCATTTCAGGATATTGTAACGAACGGCGAGAACTCGCCTTATAAAAACTGGTACGAAATTAAATCTTTTGACGGTGAACATAAATTTACTTACAGAGGATGGAACGGAATCAGATCGCTTCCCATTTTTAACAGATCGCAGAACGATCTGGCACCGGGACCGAAACAATATATTTTTAACATTACTAAAAGATGGATGGATCCTAATAATGACGGCGATCCGTCCGACGGGATTGACGGCTGGCGCCTTGATGTTGCAAACGAAGTGCCCATGGGATTCTGGATGGACTGGAGAAAACTTGTTAAGTCGGAAAATCCGAACGCGATCATCGTCGGTGAACTGTGGGGCTTGTTCCCTCAGTATATTACTAATAACGGCCCATTTGATGCATTGATGAATTACAGTTTCGCTTTCGCGGTGGATCAGTATTTCGTAGCTCAAAAAACTAAGATATCTACTTCCGACTTTATTAAGAAACTTCAAACTATCGACGGTACTTATCCTAAAAGAAACCTCGATCTTCTGCTGAATCTTGTCGACAGCCACGACACAGAAAGAATTTCCTCCATGATCGCCAACCCAGATCGTCAATACGACCGCGGCGCCGACGGGAACAATCCAAATTACAATCCGGGCAAACCGGATTCTGCAGATTACTATACTCAGGAATTAATCGCGGCTTTCCAGATGACTTACCGCGGCGCGCCGATGATATATTACGGCGATGAAGTCGGAATGTGGGGTGCGGACGATCCTTACGACAGGCAGCCTATGGTATGGGGAAATTTGAAATATCAGGATCAGGTAATTACTCCCGCTTCCGGTTTTAAAGAGGGTTTCGGCACATATAAGGTTGAACAGAATAAACAGCTTCTTGATTACTATAAAAAAATTATCGCTATAAGAAATAACAATCCAGCACTCAGACTTGGTTCGCTTTCATTTTTATATTCGAACAATAAAAAAAATACATTTGCTTTCGAAAGGACTTACAGAAGAGAGCGGATTATCGTAGTGTTCAACACCGGCGATCACTATGATGAGTTTCAAATTCCTATTGATTCCAAGAAATTTAATTACGAAGAGCTCATGTCCGGAGAAAAAGGAGTGCTTGCCGGATCTCCGCAGATAGGCGCGAGTTTATTTGTTCAGATACCGGCGAAGTCGGTGAAGATTTACAAGCTCTCGGCGTCCGGAGTTTATTAAATACTAATTATCACCGGTGCTGATATTACATATTCAGCCAGTATGAAAACTTAATCATGAAGATGTTATCCGGGTGAAGTTCCCACATTCTGTTGAATGAATGATTAAACCGGAATTCACCGAACGTTTCCTGATCGGCTCTCGATTGTGTCCACACGAAATAAATTACCGAACCGGGCATATATTCCCACCTGACAACCGCGTTACCTCTTAAGGAAACAAAATTAAAATTGGGATTATCGATAGTAAATGGGGGCGCGGGTCCCGGGCCGTCAGGATCTGCTTGATAAGTCTCAGCATTAAAAGTAGAGCCGTTCTGCCCGTATTGATTGAATGTATACGTCCCGGGCCTTGCCAGTTCTTTAAAGTTCCTGTAATCTCCTGCCGAAATTAAAGGCTGCATATAAAGCTGGAGACTGAGCTTCGGAGTAAATGTCCAGTTCAATCTTATTGATGCTGAAAAGGTGGTTTGATGAAAGTCGGCGAAAACGTATCTGCTTCCGAATGTCGCTTTGGCGAAGGGATCAACGTATGAATTAACCCACTGAGTTTCATCGAATGCTCTATCTAGTTCGGGGCCGAAACTTAAAGAGATATTCGGAGCGGGATTGTAATTAAACTGCGCGCCGATGTACCATTGTCTCGAATACCCAGTCCAGTAAGTTCCGCTGCTCAAATTAACAGTTAAATTTTTTCTTGAGTCTGAGCTTACCGACAGGTCCATTTGGTATCCTTCCGGATTCAATACTGCCGGTCCGCCTCTTGTGGCTCTTACGTTAAGTGTTTTGGGATTGTAAGCAAGATCCCAATTAAAGGTGTAATAATTAAGAAGTTCTGCATTGCCGTTGGTAAATATTCCCTCCCATGTTATCTCACCTTCGTAATCGTAGTTGCGGAATACTGCGCCGCCGAGCATCGCGCTTCTGAATAAGGAGGTCGGTACAGTCCATTTGTACCAGCTTGCAAAGTGCATGTTTATTATATTCGAAATCGGCAGGAAACCGAGATCATTAATTTCGAACCCGGGATTTACAACTCCTATAGCAGAGTTAACACCCCAATTTCCTTTTTGTTTACTTAAGACTATTCTGCCGGCGTAGCCGGAGAGCGAAGTTGCCGAACTGTCTACTGCGACGTATTTTGAATCCGGTCTTTGGAAATAATGTCTCGGACTTGTCTGCACGTTTAATATATCTGTTCTGTCGCCGCTTATGTAGCTGCCGCTGAACCAGCCGTTCATCACCCAGGTACCAGAGTTGCCCAGGTATGTCCAGCCGTCCAATCCCCCGACAAAAGCCTTCCCGTTCAGCTGATCTCTTAACGCAGGTTCCTTAAAAAATCGGTTGGTATAGGTTGAGATAAAACCGATTCCCTGTTAGCCCGAATTGATTTCTTTCTGTGCACGGAAAACACCGTAGTAAGTCAGCGGCTCAACTCCAATTGAATATCTTGTTCCTGAAATTTGGTAACCTGCGTTTTCCCTGGATGTAAGAGCTTGTATTAAACCGATGTTCCAGTCCGCACCTATCTTTCCGGTTAATTTTGCGGCGCCAAGTATATGTGTACCTCCCGGTTCGTCAACGAAATCAGCATCCGGTACAGATCCCTGCGGAGGACGGCCGATTCTTCTGCTGTAAAAAATGCTGGGATTCCACCAGTTAAAATTCCAGTAATTCGTAACGCCGCCTCTGCCGAACTCAAATGTGGAAGCTCCTTCCACGAAAAACGGACGCTTCTCAGAGTAGAAGGTTTCTACATCGCTCAGATTTATTACAGCCGGGTCTATTTCAACCTGCCCGAAATCCGGATTTACCGTTGCATTTAAAGTAAGATCGGTTCCCAGTCCTAACTTCATATCCGCGCCGATATTCGGAGTGTATACCGATCCGCTGTTAAAAGGATTGCCCGCTGCGGGCCGGGAGTACTCGGCTTTAGTTGTAACATACGGAAGTATTTCAAGATCTCTGGGAGGCTTAATAGAACTTATCCCGGCAAGCTCTGCAAACCGCGATACGAAGCCGTTGCTGTTTTTAGGTATGTACACAAGAAAATCGGATTCATGTTTCCTTGCGATATCTCTCTCGAAATCTATTCCCCATACGTTAATATCTTTTATTTTAAACCGTAGCTGAGAGAAAGGGATTCTCATTTCAACGGTCCATCCCTTATCATCAATTGCAGCCTTCCCTTCCCACACACCGTCCCATGAATCGTCATTCCACGTATCGTTGTAAAGAGTGCCGTCGTATAAAGTTCCTCCCGCGTTAACGCCGAAATAAAATCCTGTACGCTTATCAAAGTACGGATCAAGATATACGTAAAAAATGTCCGAGTTTACTGAAACATCCCTTCGCGCAAGATTGTTAACTATCGAATTCGGAGAAGAATCATACATCCGGGCGCCAATGTATATTGCTTCATTATCATAAACTATTCTGATTTCTGTCTTTTCGGTTGCAGGTTTTCCCTCATTCGGATCTGTCTGCACCAGACCGGCAATCGCCGGCGTATTTCTCCAGATTTCTTCCGAAAGTCTGCCGTCGATTACTATCTGCTGCTTACACCGCTCTGCATGCACTAGAATCTTGACAGTGCTTTCGGATTTCTCAGAGGCTCTGACATTCAGGAATATGAGTGCAATAAATAATAAAGTTTGAATCGGTAAATATTTATGCATATATAAATCGCTTGGTAAAGATTTAATGTCTCTAAGTTTTTTTTTGTTAGACTTCTGAACCGGCGAATGGTTACTGGTGAGTCTTGGTATTTTTATATTTTCTAAACTCAAGAAATGAAATTAGAAACGGCGGGTACATTTTAATATGAATTAATTTTCTTAGCACATTGTAGTTCAAAGTTGATAAGATAGACAGTTCCGAGGCATTTTTTAATATCTTAAAAGTTGCTTATTTTTGTATCTCTAAAGAAATGAATCTTGCCCCGGTAGCTCAGCATGGATAGAGCAGCAGTTTCCTAAACTGTTGGTCGGAGGTTCGAATCCTCTCCGGGGTACTAACCAGATCTAGAATGTAAAATTTAGCATGAAAAATGAAAAGCTCCGATGGAGCTTTTTCGTTTTATTACAAAAAAAAGACCTGCTATAAATGCAGGTCTTAGAAAATAATTTCTTTCTTAGATTTAGAATGCAACGCTGGCCATTAGTGCGAAAACTCCGTTTTTAATGTCTCCTCCGGTTTTATCAACCGTTCCAGTTCCTAAAGTGTAACGAAGTTCTATGCCTAGTTCTGTGGTTGCAACCTTGAAGCCTATTCCGCCGCCGAATGCCAGATTAAAATCGAAGCCATTAGTGTTGTTTGACTCATCTGTTGTATTAGTTTGTCCGTTTGCGGAAGTCTCTATGCTTGACGCAACATTGAAAGCTAGATCGGGCCCGGCATAAATGTTAGCGCTTACTGGAGAACTGGGAGCCAAAGGAATTAAGAACTTCAAGAGGACGGGTATTTCAATATAGTTTAAAGAAAAAGTATAACTAACACCTTGTGTAGCGCCTGATGTCCCTTTCATAGAATAAAGTAATTCCGGTTGAAGGGCAAACATGCTGGCAAAATTATATGTCATAAATCCGCCGATTACCAGCCCGGTTCTGGTGCCTGCTCCCGGAGGTACATCCGAGCCGCTGACGTTCGCGAAATTCAATCCGATCTTTCCGCCGAATTTTAAATTCTGGGCGTTTACAGACATGGATACTGTCAAAATCATGATTAACAAACTGAAAAGAATTGATTTTTTCATGTAGCCTCCGTATTGTTAAATTTTAATCCGGAGAAATATAATTATTGAAATTGAATCAGTAAAGTAAATTATTTCAGATTTGCGTTCTATCATAAAACATAAATTTATAATAACTTCGCCCGATTTTAGCGATGAGTTAATTACATTTGTGTTCTCCGGCCAATTAATGAATGTTCCTGCCAAATGTTTTAAGATTATAACTACAGCGTTATAACCGTGCAAATTAAAAAGTCGTTCTGCCAAAGACTTATTTCAGTACCTTCTTGGGTTTTCGCATTACCTGCTTTTGATAAACCCTGATCATACAAAATCTCTGTCGAAAAATGCTCGTCCCATTTCACATGCATACCGTACATAAGGCTGGCATACGGCTTTGCCTTTACTTCGTTTACGGCATATTCGAGAGGACTGTCCATAGGTAAGATATAAAATTCGTCAAGCTCGCCTTTAAATGGAATATTCAGCGCAGGCCCGAACAGAAGACTTAACGGGCCCGTGCTGGTTTCGGAAGTGTTAATCCTGAGTTGAAGCGGTATTTCAATCATATCTAAATATACGGCAATCGATCCGCTGCTTGAATAGTATGGTTCGTACATTTGAGGAAGACTGTAATCGTAATTTCCTCCCTTCATGCTGTAAATTATGCCGGGCCTGAATTTAAGCACACCCGTAATGTCGTAATTGTAATATAGTCCGAACGCATACTGATCTGTTGCCCTCTCGGCTGTTCTGCGTCTGTCCGAAAAATTTCCCGTCAATGTTGATGAAGTTATACCGCCGATGATGTCGAACTTTCTAAGGAATTTATCTCTGTCGAAGTAGCTGTTGTCCAGTACAAAAATCTGCGGACTGCCGATTATAAATCCCGGAATTATTCCGCCGACTCCGAACAGAATACCGCCCGCTATCATTCCAAGCATTGGGTCCCTTTCCCGAATACCTGCGTCGCTTCCGGCTTTTAATCCTACCATCCCGCCTTGCAGCATAAGTCCCAGCGCATACTTAGGGATTCCTTTCCAATGATTTATATAAGAAATCGAAACTACATCAGGAACAACGGGAAACTTCTCATCAATTTTTTTTATCTCGGTGAATTGAACACTGAGATCTTTATGAATTTTTATATCTTTAGCATTCAATCTGCTGCCGTCCTTTAATTCTATGACTGCAGGTCCCGACTCGAGCGCCGGGTTTTCGTATCCTATATTTTTAATTTCTTTAATCGGCAGATGCCTGCTTATTCTGCGTGTTACGTTGAATATGGTGAGGGAGTCATCCTCTATCTTGCCGCCGTCCGGTGTATAAACTGTACTGTCTCCCTTTAGTAATACATGAATGCTTCTGTCGTTTATGCAGTAATTGATATAATCGTAATAATTCTTTTTAGAATTAAAATCCTTTAAAGTATAAGTTGATGTGCAGCCTTCAACCGCCAGCCCGATCATCAGCATAATAAAAAAAGAGTACCTCATTTTGCAGACCTTCTTTCTTTATAAAGTTCACGCGTTTGTCGGGATGTATCTAACGAAAGTTGTTGAGATATGAATTCCCCGGCAAACCCCCATTCTAATTGCCGCAGATAACCTAAGCTTAATTTCTACTGAAATCAAGGATTAAATTATTTGTTTCAGGAGCCGCTTAATTATCTCTTCTAACCTTCATGAAGATATTCCCGCGTAATACATGCCGGATGCTCTTCTTTCAAATTTTTTATTGCATCATCGACCATGAATAATTAACTTGTGTCCCGTCATCGTGCCTGTCAACCGATTTGCTCCTCTTGACATGGCTCGTTTTTATTTCCAACTATTGGCGGAGCTGTAAATGAAAAACTTTACAATATTTAGTATCCTGTTACTAGTATTAATCCCGGTTTTGCTTTTACCTCAGACAAAAAGCCACTTAACATCTCAGGAAAATTCTTGGCTGCAGAAGGCAAACAAGTTTCAAAAGAACGGCTGGACTTATCTTCATATTGAAGGCGCACCGGAAGAGAGGGGATTTCAATACGGCTACCTCATGGCAAAAGATATTAAGGAATCTATCCGCGTTCTTTCTGTTGAATGGAAGTATAAAACGGCAATGGATTGGAACTGGCTTGTTGAACAGACTGGGAAACTCTTCACACCCAAAGTCGATAAAGAGGATCTTACTGAAATCGACGGCATGGTTGAAGGGATGAAAGCTGCCGGCATTACAACCTCAAGGGATGAGATAGTTACCGTTAACGATCAGATTGAGCTGTTCGATTACTGGTGGCCTTCTATTCAGGACTCTATGCATATAAATTCACCGGCTCCCAAAATGGAATCATGCAGTTCTTTCATTGCTACTGGAAGCTACACGGCAGACGGCCGTATAGTTCTCGGTCATAATACAATGAGCGGCTACCAGGATCCTTTCTGCAATGTTATAATAGATATTAAACCAGACAAGGGTCACCGGATATTAATGCAGACGACCGCAGGGTTTATTCACAGCGGCACCGACTTCTTTATTACCGATGCGGGACTCGTCGGTTCGGAAACTACCATTGGCGCGTTCTATCCATTCGATAAGAACGGCGTCCCGGAATTTTCTCGTATGCGTCACGCTACTCAATACGCATCTTCAATAAAAGAATGGTGCGATATGATGAAGAAAGGCAATAACGGCGGCTACGCTAACGCATGGCTAATAGGAGATATCAATACTAATGAAATTGCAAGACTTGAACTCGGATTAAAATATGTCGGCTTTGAAAAAACAAAGGACGGCTATTTTACCGGCTCTAATGTTGCCGAGAATATGCATATACTTCGTTTTGAAACTAAGGAAGATGAAACAAATATTAAGTATTCCTCTGTAGCAAGAAGAGTAAGATGGAATCAATTAATGAAAGAATATAAAGGAAAGATAACTGCCCGCACCGCCGAAAGATTCGAAGCTGATCATTACGATACATACTTGAATAAAGATATACCGGACAGCAGAACCCTCTGCGCGCACGGTGATCTTGATCCTATGTACAACAGCAACGGCAAGCCTTATGAAGCCGAAGGTACGGTCGACGGAAAGGTTGTTGATTACAATATGGCCAGGCATATGTCATTCGCCGCAAGATGGGGTGCTGCCTGCGGTACCGCTTTCAGCGCAAAAAAATATCTGGAGAAACATCCGCAGTATTTCTGGATGGCGGGGATTCTGAAAGACCGACCATCCGAACCGTGGACGGTATTCAAGATAGGTGAGAAG